>JAHIMN010000302.1 GCA_018896395.1 Verrucomicrobiota bacterium
CTGCTGAAATATTTCCTGATTCATATCATCAATTTCACTGTCGGCTGCGCACACTTCACGGGCGGCCGTTTCATTAAAGTTCACAAAAGCGTCGAGTACTTTTTTTAACAAATGCTGGGTCTTATTCGCCATCTGCTCCAGACGAACGGGGATGGCAATTCGCGGTTGGCGGCAAAGAAACAAAGCGCGCTCGGCGATATGAACTGCCAAGTCGCCGATCCGTTCTAAATCCTGATTAATCTTGAGCACGGCAACGATATACCTCAAGTCGCTCGCCACCGGCTGATGCAAGGCCAGTATTTTAAGACACTCCTCCTCAACGTTCACTTCCATAAGGTTGGTCTCTTCCTCGCGGTTGACTACATCCTGGGCTATTGTCCCGTCCAGATTATCAGCCGCCCGCACAGCCATATACACGTCGTTCTCCACTTTGGCGCTCAGCGCAAGAATCTGCTTTTTTAGTTTCTCAATTTCTTTCTGTAACTGAATATTCATTTTTCCCTCCGCTTTGTTAAGGTTTAGCCCTTCAACATGCTCAGGACTATCCGAACCGCCCGGTGATATAATCATTGGTTTGCTTATGCGTGGGCTTTGTAAAAATTTCTTTTGTCGGGCCGAATTCGATCAAAGCGCCCTCATACATGAAGGCGGTGAAGTCAGATACCCGGGCCGCCTGCTGCATATTATGGGTTACAATGATGATTGTGTATCGTCCCCGCAATTCCGCAATCAGGTTTTCGATGCGCAGCGTGGCGCGCGGGTCCAAGGCCGAGGTGGGTTCATCCATGAGCAGGATTTCCGGGTCCACCGCCAGCACCCGCGCAATACACAGCCGCTGTTGCTGGCCGCCGGAAAGCGAAAGCGCATTATCGTCCAAGCGGTCTTTGACTTCATCCCATAAAGCCGCGTCAACCAGACTGCGCTCCACGATCTCCGCCAGCTCGCCCTGATTCAGCCGGCTGTGAAGTCTGGGTCCGTAGGCCACATTGTCAAATATGGATTTCGGAAACGGATTTGGTTTCTGAAAAACCATGCCGACGCGCCTGCGCAACATAACAACATCCACGTCCGGGTTGTACACGTTCTGTCCGTCAAATAAAAGTTCTCCTTTGACATAACACCCCGGCACCAGGTCATTCATCCGGTTTATGGCGCGCAAAATGGTGCTCTTGCCGCATCCGCTGGGCCCGATAATAGCCGTGACATATCCTGCCGGAATATTAAAGGTAACGTCCTTGACCGCCTGATTGGCGCGGTAAAAAACGGAAAAAACTTTAACAGCAACATGCGTTCGTTCGTCCGGCGTTCGTCCAGCGTTATTACCGCTACGGACATCCGGCCGGTCTGCTATTACCATATCTAAAGGCTTCATACTGTTATTCGCTCCTATCCTTTCAGCCGCTTGGACACGCGCGCCCGCAGAATTATTGCGGCCAGATTCAGAATTAATACCAGGCTGACCAGGACCAACACCATGCCGTATTGCACGTGGCGGATTTCGTCCACAGCTTCGTGTTCCGTTGCCAGGTTATAAATATTCCAGGATAATGCCGGTGTCGGTTGACTGAAAACCTGCCAAAGCGCCAACGGCTTGCCCACGCTGACCGCGGCGGTGAAAATAATCGGCGCCGTTTCGCCCGCGGCCCGCCCCATGCTGATAACAATACCGGTCAAAATACCCGGCAAGGCGGCCGGCAGAATGACGCTCATAACCGTATGCCACCGACCAGCGCCCAAACTCAACGCCGCCTCTTTATAAGTATGCGGCACGGCCCGGATGGCTTCCTCCGAAGCGCGAATCAGCGTCGGCAAAATCATTAGCGCCAGGGTCAGGGAGCCGGCCAATACGCTCTTGGAACTGGAAACCTTTAACGTGTTGATAAAAAACGCCAGGCCAAAAAGGCCGAACACGATGCTAGGCACGCCCGCCAATGTGCTTATGCAGGTGCGCAGCATTCCAATCAGTCGCGTTTCCCGGGCGTATTCGGTCAGGTAGATTGCCGCGATCAGCCCCAGGGGAATGGCAAACAACATCGCCCCAACTGCGAGATAGAAAGTGCCGAGAATTTCAGGCCAAATACCGCCGAAAAAGTGCGAATCGTACGAGTTATCCGTCAGAAATTGCCAATATAAAGTCCGGCGGGGGAGCATCATGTCCGTCAGATTGTTTTCAAGGTAAGCACAAAGCGGTTCAACCGGCGTGCCGGTAAATTCCGCGGCACGCGGTTTGAGCGCCTTGATTCCACCCCGCGTGGGGTCGGAATAATCCCATTCTTCGCGATAGAGCACGTTACGCAACTTGACCAATGCGCGGCCCCAGCGCATCTGACCGTATTGATCGCGCATAAGCATGGGGCGGATTGCTCCCGGCGCGGGTCCAAGCAAATCGTGAATCGCCTTCTTCAACTCACGCAACGGCGTCGTATATCTTTTCCGACTTTCAGAATCGCTTGTTTCAAGCTGTTTTTCAAACTCGGTAATCATCCGGTATAAAGGGGCACGTGTCTCCCGTGTGGAATTCAATTCGTCTGCGACCCGCTCCGGATTTCCACGATCAAAACGCTCCAGCATCAGATGGCGGTGTTCCACCGTGGCGGTGAAATAAATCGCGCCCCATCCGCGGATTAACATCGGCACCAATATAACAACCAGCGCGGCCGTCATGAGCAGGATGGAAAAGACGCCGGAACCGGCAAAAGCCCGATCGAGAATTTTGCGCGTTTTAAGATTCACTGTTTTTAGCCCCCTGCCTTTTGCCGGGACCGCCGGATAAAACGCTCGCTCACAAGATTGCAGACAAAGGAAAATACCAGCAGGCAAAACGCCATGGCAAAGAGCACATGATAGCGGGATGAACCGGTAACCTGGTCAGCCTCGCCCATATCGCCGGCTATGGTTGCCGTCAGCGTACGCACGGGGTCCAGCATGTTATACCATGGCTGCGGAATCTGGGACGCATTACCCGAGGCCATCCAGACCACCATCGTTTCGCCGATCGCCCGCATCACACCCAAAATTACGGCCGCCAGAATTCCGCTGCGGGCGGCGGGCAACACAATCTTTACAATAGTCTCCGCGCGGGTTGCGCCCAGGGCATAACTACCCTCGCGCAGTTCGCGCCCCACGGATTGAAGCGCATCCTCGGAAACGCTGACGATGGTCGGCAACGCCATAATTCCCAGAATGATTGAAACATTAAATGCGTTCGTGCCACTTGCGATCCGCAATGCGCTCAAAGATTTGCCGATTACCATTAAACCAAACAGCGCCCCACTCCCCAGGATAATAATAATGCCCCAACGCGCCCAGGACTGGAATCGGTCACTGAGCCTGTCGCCGGCCACGTCGCTCAGGACAATAATTACCAGGACCGCCGAGGGTAGTCCTATAATCCAAACGGCGACGGCGAGCAGATGGCCGCCCTGTTGCTGAAGAAGCGGAGCAAATACGACCAGGGCAAAAAAACCATAGGCCACGGAAGGAATGGCCGCAAGCATTTCGATGATTGGTTTGACAAACTGGCGCAGGGCGAACGGAATAACATCGCTCAGACAGACAGCGGCGGCAATACCCAGCGGCACGGCAACAAGGATCGCTCCGAATGTAACAATGGCACTTCCGAAAAACATAGCCAGTGCGCCGAACTCAGGTTCGCCGGCTGAAGGATACCAGTGTGTGCTGGTGAAAAATTCACGCAAACCATTGTGCTGAAAGAAAGGCAGGGCATCGCGCGCAATGAATATAAAAATAAACAGAACCGCGAGCATTGAGAACGAAGTGACCGCCAGGAGAAAACCGTTTCCCAGAACGGCGGCAATCCGCTGTCGCAGCCGGGCGCGGTTGCTTAACAGCAATGATGGCGACTGTACTTTGCCGCCCGCAATTTCAACACTCGTTTGCATAGTTGTTTTTCGCTCACAAAACACAAAGGCGGCCGGGGCTTTTCGGCCTGCCGACCGCCTCGCGTACCCGCCCGGTCACTTCACAGGCACAAACCCAGTGTCTTCAATGATCTTCTTCCCTTCCGGCGAATCGGACAGGGTGATGAAGTCATAAAGCGGTGTATCTTGTTTCGGCCGGCCGTTGGTGTACATATACAACGGGCGGGCAATGGGATAAGTCTTAGCGACTACAGTCTCGGGCGTGGCTTCGATGCCATTGACCTTCAGCGCCTTAACGCCTTCCCGGAAGGCCAATCCAACATAGCCGATAGCCCCTTCCGTGCTCAGCACCCGCTGGCGGATTGCGCCGTTACTGCCGACATACTCGGTCTTCCCTGCTATTTTTGCATTTTTCATGACCATCGTCTCAAAGGTCTCATAAGTACCGCTGTTCGTATCACGGCTGATCGCCACGATCGGCCGATCCGGGCCACCCAGCTCTTTCCAGTTCGTGATCTTGCCGGTATAGACATCACGAATTTGCTCTATCGTCAGACCTTGCAGGGGATTGCTTTCGTGAACTACCATGGCGATGCCGTCCATGGCGACGATATGTTCAATCGGAAGAACGCCGGCGCTTTTCGCCGCGTCTTTTTCTGAGTTTTTCATGGGTCGGGACATGGTCGCTACGTCGCACGCCGCATTAATCAGGCTCTTGGCACCGTTGCCGCTACCCGATTCGCTGACCGTGATGTTTACGTCCGGGTGTTTGCCCATATAGTATTCGGCGAACGCCTTGGCGATCGGACCGACGGTGGTTGAGCCGTCCACTACGATCTTGTTGGCATCCCCCGCCGTTGCCGCGCCGATACCCATGAGCATTGCCGCTGTGGTTGCCGCTATGATTTTTTTCATGACCTGTCCTTTCCTATTTGTTTATGGTTGCTATTATGCCGGCGGACGTTAGCTTTCGTTAGACCTCCTTTTGCTTTCCTGTTTATGAGTATGCGTTCTGTCGTCGTCCAAGGACGGGCACTCTTATGGCACGTTTGGCGTTTTCGATCCAGCGATGCCAGTTATATAGTCGCCCGCACTGCCATGTCGCGCTGCTTGCCGCGCGCGGCAGGTGGCAAAGCAGGAAGAAGTCCATATCATCCTTGTTGTAATATACCGGCCGCAGACGTTCAACCTCACGGCGGATAATCATGGCTTCCAGCAACGAGCGAACCACGTTTTTGGGAAGACCGGACTCGAGGGACAAGACATCAAGATTCACCACGCGGTGGATTTCCATCAGTCTCCGGAGTTGCCACTCGAGGCTTGCCTGCTCAAGCTCTTCGCGAAAGACATACGTTGCCATGGTTGTGTCCTCCTGATCGGTTTAGAACGAAGCTTGCAGGTCCAGTTGAAACCGGTTGTAATCCGTCCCGCCATTGGCGGCGGAAATCTTCTTCTCATCCAGGAAGAAGGCGGCGCAGGCCTGCAGATTCTTATTGATCTGGTACTTGCCGTAGAACTTACTGCCCTTGCCATCGGTACCTCCGCCCCAGCGGTCGGAGTCGGTGAACATGCCGAGGGTGGCATCCTTCTCCAGCTTGGTATAGCTGTAGCCCACCTCGAAGGTCTTCGGTTTCTTGGCCTTGCCAAGCGATAGGCCGCCCATATAGCCATTCTTATTGGCATCCGCATCCGGGTTCGTCAGCACCTGACCATAGAACGACAGCGGCAAGCCCAACCGTAAATCCAACTGGGCGATACCAATCACCGGGGTGAATCCATTTGCCCAGGCTTTGTTCGTGGTACTCCCGCTGACCGAGCCATTGATTGTACTGTTGCCGTAGGAATTATTTTTATTTTTCCAGTCCATCACATCATAGCCCTCAATGTTCTGGAAGGCGTAACAGGTTGCGCCCAGCGTCAGACTGACCTCCGGTATGAACTCGAATTTTAGCGCGGCTTGGCCGGCCACGCCGGTGGCGTTCTTTTGGGCATTGCGCTCCTGAATAAACAGGCCTTCGCCGTTGACCAGGAGGGTCACGAAATCATTGCCGAACCGAAATTTCGCGACCGCGCCTTCCGGGTTCAGATCGCTATCCCAGATCAGATCGTCAGGCATAGTGATGAGCGGGTTTTTCATCTTGCCGCCAATAGCCGCAAGTTCATAGCTGTCGTCGTTCAGAAATTTGTAATCGATGTAGGCCAGATCCAGCCGGATTTCCTTTTTGGTGAATCCGTCGCCAAGTGTCTGGTTCCCGGAAACGGGATCCGCGCCGCCGGTGGAAAATCCAATGCCGACTTTCAGATCGTCAACCTTGGCTTCTGCGTTGATCCGGGCCCGGATGCGGGCGCGGTCACGCGTGTAATCCTCGCCCGACGAATTCTTTTTTGAGTCGTCATTGATCGTCTCGCCTCGCAGGCGGACATCGCCCTTGAAGGTAAGATAATCCACCCAGGTCTTCGACGCTTTCACGGGCGCGGGCGCGACCAAGGGGCCTTGCGTCGGGGTCAGGGGCGTTTGGGCCCATGCCGTTCCCGAGATGACTATGCCCGCCAATAGTCCGACCATAATTCGTTTCATGACTCCTCCTTGTTTGTTCACTGACTTACGGGTTTCGACCTTTACCTGCTGCATCGCCACGTCTCCTTTCTGTTTGCCGGCATTGAGCTCTTCCCCGCCGGTTTATTTCTGGCCGGGGGCACAGCCTTTTCGTTCGTTTAACTGCGCCAATTACAGCGCGGCAGCGTTAGGTCCGAATGAGAACCAAGTTAGAAGTTGGTTAGATTTTGAGGGGATCACGGCGGAGTAAGATAGGCAAAAGCCGGCTGGCTGGGATCGAAATGCGGGATGTGGTCAAGCGCTTCCAGCAACGGGTAGATGAGCCAAATTATCTGGCGGGGATTCTGATGGTAAAAGTGCTGCCCTGCCCGGGCTCGCTGGCGACAGTCACCGTGCCGCGATGCGCCAGCGCGATGTGTTTAACGATGGCCAGGCCCAGACCGGTTCCGCCGAGCGTTCGACTGCGGGCCTCATCCACGCGATAAAACCGCTCGAAGAGACGGGGAAGATGTTTCTTCTCAATTCCAGGCCCCTGGTCAGTCACTTGGATTTCCACGTCGTTGTCTGCCAAGCGACCGCCAATAAGGATTCGCGTTCCGTTTACACTGAATTTGATTGCGTTGTCGAGCAGGTTGCCCACGGCTTGCTCCAACAGGGCGGCGTTGATGGGGGCCGTAACTTCTGCGGGGCACTCCACTGATAGGCTGATTAACTTGGCCGCGGCCGCCACGGTGAACGAATTGGCCGCTCGTTGCAGGACATCGCCGATCGCGCCTGGTTCGAGGGTAACGCGTTTGCGCTCAGCGTCAAATTCGATCCGGGACAAGCTCAGCAAATCTTCCACCAGTGCTTCCATACGGGCCACCTGCCGGGTCATCATGGCCAGGAACCGTGAATTCTCAACGGGATCCATCGGCCTGGTGTCCGACAGAGTTTCCACACAGCCCTTGAGGGCGGTGATCGGCGTCTTGAGTTCATGCGATACGTTGGCGACAAAGTCGCGGCGAACCGTCTCCAAACGTTTCAACCGCGTGATGTCGCTCAAAACAATCAACGCGCCGATATTGTGGGCCGCGCTGTCCGTCAGGACCGTGCCGTGAAGTTGAAGGAAACGTTCTTCGTTGCCATAAATGACAATCTCGCCTTCTGCCGGACCCGTTCCTGCGAGGGTGGCGCCGATAAAGGCCTGCAGGTCACGGTTGCGCACGGTTTCCTGGATACTGCGTCCACGCGCCTGTTCGGGTGCAAGATCGAACAGGCGCGCGGCGGCATGATTGAGATGCAGGATGCGTTCGTCGCGGTCCACCGCCAAAACGCCTTCCGCCATGCTTGAGAACACCGCTTCCTGCTCGTTGCGTTGGCGCGTGATGGTGCCCATGCGTTCGCCGAGCTGCTCTGCCATCTGGTTGAGCGTTCGGGCCAGGTCGCCGAGTTCCTCGCTGTCGGGCCGCGCGACCCGGGCTTCCAGGTCGCCGTGCGCGATGCGCTCGGCCACCCGGCGTATGTCTTCCAGGGGACGGCTGATCCGCCGCGAGAGGAGCCACGTGATCGCGGCGAACAGGATGGCGACGATCAGCCAACCCATGATGATGTTCCGGATAACCGCATGCAACGACCAGTCAATGAACGCGAGCGGGAGGGAAACACGCGCCACCGCGAGCAGTGTGTTGCCCTGCCGCACGGGGATGGCCAGGTACATCAGGCTTTGGCGCCGGGTGTCGCTGAAGCGCACAGCTTTGCCGGTTTCACCTTTCAGTGCCGCGGTGATTTCCGGCCGGTTACGGTGGTTCTCCATGCCGGCGGGATTGTCCTCGGCATCGCCGATCACGCGGCCATCCGGCAGAATGATCGTGATGCGGGTCGTCATCAGGCGACCCAACTCCTTGCACAGCCGGTCTGCGACGCCGCTCTCTTGTTCCGGTAGAATGGCGGCCGCTTCCCGGGCAACGATCTGGGCTTGAATGAGCAGCTCAACGGCCACCTGGTCCTGATGAAACCCGCGCAGCGAATGCGTGGCATACCACGCCATCGCCGCAAACGCGATCATGGCGCTCATCAGGAAGGAGGCATAAACCCGCCACATGATTTTTTTACGGCGCATGCTTATTCCTTAAAACGATAGCCTACGCCCCGCACAGTCTCAATATAATCGGCCCGGGCCCCCAGTTTTTTTCTGATGCCGACGATTTGCACGTCAACGGCCCGGTCGGTTACGGCATAATCCTCTCCACGCACAGCATCGACGATCTGTTCCCGGGTCATGACCCAGCCTGGACGGCGGGCAAGAAGATGAAGGATGCGGAGTTCCGAGAACGTCATTTCCACCGGTTTGCCCTTGATGAGGACTTCATGCCGCCCGGGATTGATGACCAAATCGTAAATTCGGATCATCGCATCCATTTCAACCACGGGGTGCTTACGGCGGCGCAATATGGCATGGACACGGGCCACCAGCACTTTCATGCTGAACGGTTTCATGATGTAGTCGTCCGCCCCCAGTTCTAAGCCAAGGACCACATCGCTCTCTTCATTCTTGGCCGTCACCATCATGATGGGGATGGCGGCCGTCTGGGGGTTTTGCTTGAGACTGCGGCAGATTTCCAGGCCATTCAACCCCGGCAACATCAGATCCAGCAAAACCAGGGCAGGAATTTTTTGTGAAATGATTTTGAGAGCCTGCTCGCCGTTGGCTGCCGTGGTGACGCTGTATCCCTCGCGCGTCAGGTGGTAGCGAAGTAATTCGAGAATATCCTCTTCATCTTCAACAATAACAATGTGTTCCTTGGCCATAATTGGTGCCGCCTTCTTAAAAATATGCAATCCGGGAAATGGCGATTGGATTCTTTGCCGCTGAGTTTATCCCGTTTTGATCGGGCCGTCAAAAA
>JAHIMN010000303.1 GCA_018896395.1 Verrucomicrobiota bacterium
CAGGCGCTGGATGGCATCGGAAAAAAATGGCAGGAAATAGCGGTAATGTTGGCAGATGCCCGGTACACGCTGGAGCCACGAGGTTATCACCGGATGCGCGTTGATGACGTCCGAAACAGCCGCCGGATTGTGGATCAGCGTGTAAATCGGCGCCTGCGGAAAGGAGCGACACAAGACTTCCAGCACGCGCTCTCCGCCGCGCATGCCGGTCAGCCAGTCATGGGCCAGGATGACCCGCTGAGAGAATTGCTGATTGCTGATTGCTGATTGCTGATTGAACTGTATAGATAATGATGTCATAAGATTAATGCAGAATAAGGGGGGAATGGCGCGACGCGAGGTCGCGCCCTACGTAGGGCCTCAGCTTGCTGAGGCCATTGGGATCGGCACCCCCCATTTACTGACTGGTTACCTGATTTGTGACTTTTGTGCATATTGGTGGCAAAAAATATTTCAGGAAGCCGCCTTTTGATAGGCCTCCAGGGTCATTCGCGTGGTGGCTTCCCAGGTGAATTTCTGCGCTTGCCGGAGGCCGCGCTCACGCATATCCCGCGCCAGGCGGAAATCGGTCAACACGCGCCGCATGGCTTCGGTAAGGCCGATCATGTCCTGCGGCTGAACGATCAGCGCGGCACCCCCGGCCACTTCCGGAAGCGACCCCTTGTTACTGCAGATGACCGGCGTGCCGCAGGCAAAAGCTTCCAGCACGGACAAGCCGAACCCTTCATACCACGAGGGCTGAACGAATACATCGGCATTCTGGTATTCGCTCAACAGGCAATCATCGGACAGGTAGCCGAGCCACGTCACCGCATCTTCAACACCTAAGCTGGCGGCGCGCTGTGATGCTTCCGGATACCGCCGGTCCTTGGGACCCACTATGCGCAACTCAACCGGTAGCTGGTATTGCTTGCGCAATGCGGCAAAGGCTTCGATCAAGCCCACTAGGTTTTTATACGGGTCCGCCCGGCCCACCCAGAGGATGGTTTGTTCGGCCCTGGCACTGCCCGGCGTCCAGCCCGTGGCGCCGGTGTCCGTCCGCGCCGGGGGCTGAAACTTCGGCACGACGCCCAACGGAATTGCCAGCACCCGCTCCGGCGGCAGGCGCAAATAGCGGACCACGTCGTCCCGCGAAGATCGGCTATCGGTGAGGACCAGGTCCGAACGCACGGCCACCTCGTGCATAAGCCAGCGGTACAGCATGAAGAACCGCCGCTTCCAGGCGCGTGGCGCGTAGGCGGGAAACATCAGCGGGATCAGGTCGTGAATTGTCGTCACGCATCGGATGCGCCCGGGCCTGCCGCGGGGAAACGCGTGCAGGGGAATCATGTAGTTCGGGGAATGGAAGACATCCAGGGCGGCTTCCGCCAGCAGGCCGGGCAGGCGGAGCTGGTTGCGGATGGAAAACAGGCCGAAGGGCAGAAGGCACGTGCTGAAATTAGGCGCACGGAGCAAGTCCGTCTCCGCCACGGTCCGGTCACGCAGCCCCGGGTCGCTGAAATAAATCACAAACTTATGCGCGCGCTCCAGGCGGGCCAGGTGCCGGAGGAGTTCGCGGGTATAGGAGCCGATGCCCGACAGTTCTTTAAAAATCCAACGCGCATCAATGCCAATCTTCATACGGCCACCTTCCGGTAAATAGCCCAGGTTTGGCGGGCCGTTTCGCGCCAGGTATAGCGCTGGGCCCAGGCGCGGCCTTTTGCGATCATTTTGCGCCGCGCGGCACTGTCCGCCAGCAGGCGCAGGGCTTCCCCGGCCCAGCGCTCGGCGTCGAACTCCGCGATCAGCCGGGCGCCCTCGCCCAGCACTTCGGGGAGCGAGCCGGCCGTCGATGCAATTACCGGCGCGCCGCACAGCATGGCCTCCAGCGGTGGGAAGCCGAACCCCTCATATATGGACGGAAACAGAAACAATTCGGCTCCCGCGTATAACGCGGGGAGCTCGTTGTCACCGACATAGTCCAGGTACCGGATGGCACCTGCGCGCGGGGAGGCGCGCAGGCGCTCCAGGATCGGTTCGTATTTCCAGCCGCGCATACCGGCAATCACCAGGTCGCCGTCAAAAGCAGTCATGGCTTCAAAAACGCTTGCCAGGAAAGCCGTGTTCTTGCGCGGCTCCAGCGTGCCGACTGTCAGCAGGTAGGGCCGCGTTAGGCCGCGCTCCCGGCGCAGGTGTGCCACCGCCTCCGGGTCCGGGGGGCACACGTGGTCCACCGCGCCCAGCGGGATGGAAAACACCTTGGCTGGGTCAGCCTGCAATAGCTCCACGATTTCCCCAGCGCTGAAGCACGAATCCGTAATGACGGCATCGGCGCGCCGGACGGTATCGGCTATGCGGGCCTTCAGGTAGGCCAGGTTTTTTTGCTCGGCCATGGCCGGATAGCGCAGGAAGCTGACGTCATGCACGGTGACCACGGTACGACCCGCCCGCAACGCTGGAGCGTAGCGACTGCGGGCGCGGCCGGCCGTGAGCGGCGGAATGATGAAATTGGGGAAGTGATAGACATCCGCCCGTCCCGCCAGCCAGTCGAAGGGCGGCCAATGCAGGGTTTTCCAGCTTTTCTGGACAAGCCGTCCCGGGCACCAGCGGATTGCTTGCTGGTCCAGACCGGGCGTGGCGAACGTCAACCCGCGCCGCCGGAAATCGAAATAGAATAGCCGGAGCCGGTCCGCGCCGCGGCTTTCGCCAAGGTGCTCGACCAGTGCGCGGGTATAACGGCCTACCCCGGCCCGCTGGGCGACCGCCGGCTGAATATCAAGGCAAACGTTCAATAGATCCCCTTTTTGAGTTGACAATCCCCGCATCATTCTAATAAAGATAGCCAATCATACAAGCAACTACTGGCATGGTTCAACGGTTCGCGGTTAGGAGGTTCAAGGGTTGAAGAGAGAGAATGGCGGAACTGGCTATAGAAATCGAGACGTTGCGATGAATACTTCGACGTTTGTCCCGCTTTGGTGGAGCTTGGCAACCGTGAACCGCTGAACCGTGAACCTGACAACCTGAGTCGTCCCATGCACAGACAAGCTCAATTTGAAAACTTGTGGGCCTCG
>JAHIMN010000004.1 GCA_018896395.1 Verrucomicrobiota bacterium
GGAGGCACAGAGAGACTTCTCCTCTCGTGTTCTCTTCCGACCAATCGTTGCGTGCATTTGGCTCAGGGCGCAACGCCCTGAACCAAATGCGCGCAACACTCTGTGTGGAGAGGCAATGAGATCAAGGAGACGGATCTCGCTCCCTGGCCGAGCTCCCTGGCCGAGCTTGGGCAGGCGGGCAGGCCGCGCCTGCGGCTGACGCCGGAGCTGAGGGCGCGGGCCAAAGCCCTGCTGGGCGCATCCGCCCTGCTGGGAGCATCCGGGACAAACCGGCAATCGCCGGACCGGCAATCGCCGGGCTGGATCGCCGTGATGCCCGGCGCCGCCTACGGCCCGGCCAAGCGCTGGCCGGCCGAACGGTTCGCGACGGCCGGTCGGCTGTTGAAAGATCGGTTGAAATGTAATATAGTGGCGATCGGTTCGGCGGAGGAACGCTCATTGTGCGCGATCGTCGCGCGCGACGCGGGGCCGGGATCGTTAAACCTGGCGGGCGGGACTACGCTACCGGAGCTGGCGGCCGTGCTGGCACAGTGCCAGCTGGCCCTGACCAACGACAGCGGCGGGATGCACCTGGCCACGGCGATGGGTGTTCCCGTGACCGCCGTGTTCGGCATTACGGATCCGGCCCGGACCGGCCCGCTGGGCTCGGCCGCGCGGGTCATGCAGGAGAGTACCCACCGAAGCCGTGATCTCCGGCGGGATTCTCCCGAAGCACGCGCAAGTCTGCTCCGAATTACCCCGGACCAGGTGGTCGAGGCGGCAATGGAGCTGCTGAAGGATGAAGGCTGTAGACCGTAGGCTGTAGGAAGAATATGACCACGCCAGCCTCATGATTCCACAGTCGACAGTCCACGGTCGTTTTTACTGAGGCGTAAATATCATGCGCGATAAAATTTCAGCCTGTTTGACGGTCGGCAACGAGGAGAGCAACATCCGGCGGTGCCTGGAAAGCCTGAAATGGGTGGACGAAATCGTGGTGGTGGATAGCTTCAGCAAAGACCGCACGGTGGATATCTGCAAGGAATATACCGACCGCGTGTACCAGCACGAGTGGCGGGGGTACGTGGGGCAAAAAGAACTCATCAAAAAAATGGCGCGCCACCCCTGGATTCTGTTCATTGATGCCGATGAGGAAATGTCGCCCCAGCTGCGCGACGAAATCCTGGAAGAATTTGAAAGCGAGTGTAATCGCCAATACGTGGGCTATGAATTCCCACGCAAGGTATTCTTCCTGGGCCGGTGGATTACCCACGGGGAATGGTGGCCCGATATCAAGATGCGCCTCTATCGCAAGGCCAAGGGCATCTGCACCGGACGCGAACCGCACGACCACGTCGTCGTGGATGGACCGATTAAACGGTTGAAAGGCTGTCTGCACCATTATACCTATGATGATATTTCCGACCAAATCCTGACGATGAACCGCTTTTCGACGATTGCCTCGGCCGGTCTGTATGAAGAGCGGCGTAAATTTTCCGGCGCCGATCTGTTGTTCCGGCCCGCTTTCCGGTTTTTTAAAGGCTACTTCCTGAAGCGCGGGTTCATGGATGGCTATAGCGGTTTTATTATCGCCATGCTGAACGCCACCGGTGTGTTCTTTAAATATACCAAGTTATGGGAGCGCATCCATGTCGTGCCGCCTTCGCCGGCGGCAGCCAACAGCTCTTGTGAGGGTAAAACGCCGCCCGCCGCACCGGCAAACAACGGCTAACCGGAGGGCCCTCGCGTTTGGATAAAAAGAAGATCATACGCTCGGCCGGCGTGGTCGGTTTTTTCATTTTGTTCAGCCGCGCCTTCGGCCTGGTCCGTGAAATAGCCATGGCGGCGTTTTTTGGCAGTTCTCTCGCCATGGATGCCTTCGTCGTGGCCTTCCGAATTCCCAACCTCTTTCGCAGTTTGTTCGGCGAAGGGGCGCTATCTTCAGCCTTTGTGCCGGTCTTCACCGAAACCCTGGAAAAACAGGGCCGCGAAAAAGTATGGTCGTTTGCCGCCAACATGTTCTCGTTCCTGAGCCTGACCCTGGCCGCGCTCGTGGCAGCGGGGATTCTGCTGGCTTCCCTGGCGCTCGTGATCCTGCCCCTCAGCCCGCGGATTGCATTGATCCTTGATCTCCTGCGGATCATGTTGCCTTATATGTTCTTTATTTGCCTCACGGCGTTTTTCTCGGCTATCCTTAATTCCCTGCGGCGCTTCGTGCTCCCGGCAGCCACCCCCGTGGCCATGAACATTGTCATGATCGCCGTTCTGTTCCTCGTCTGCCCCTTCTTGCCGGCCTCAGGGGACTGGCGCATCAAGGCGGTAGCCTGGAGCGTCGTCGCCGCCGGCATCATCCAAGTCGTCATGCAGTTGCCCCAGTTGGCCCAGTACGGGTTCCGCGTGCGCCTCTCAATGGACTGGCGGGATCCGCGTGTACGGCGCGTCTGGCAATTAATGGGGGTTACCATCATCGGGGTCGGCGTCACGCAGGTGAATGTGCAACTCAATTCGATCGTGGCCGTCCTCATCGGACCGGGGAGTCCTTCCTATCTGTATTATGCCGAGCGCCTGATTTATCTGCCTCTGGGTATTTTTGCCACGGCGCTGGGCACCATCCTGCTGCCGACTTTTTCCGGTCACATAACGCAGGGACGGACCGATCTTGTCCGCGACACGTTAAACCATGCGCTGCGCCAGCTGATGTTTATCATGCTGCCGGTTGCCGTGGGAATGTTCGTGCTGGCCAAACCCATTGTGCGGCTGGTATATGAACGCGGCGCTTTTTCCGCCTTTTCTACCGATATGACCACGCTGGCCGTCCAGTGTTATGCACCCGGCCTGATCGTGTTCAGCCTGCTGAAAGTGCTGATCCCGGTCTTTTACGCCCAACAGGACATGAAAACACCGATGAAAATCGGCTTGGCCTGCACCGCGCTGAACGTGGCGCTGATGCTGATTCTCATGTGGCCGATGAAACACGCCGGCATCGCGCTGGCCACGGTGCTTTCCTCGGGTGTCCAGGTCGTAATCATGGGTGTCCTCGTGCACCGGCGCATCGGCTCGCCCGGCTGGCGCAACATTTTCGGCGCCGTGGGCCGGATGGCGGTGGCTTCCGCCGCCATGGCGCTGGCGGCGCTTTGGGTGTATCATGGCCTCCAGCCCGACTCCCCGCAGGCCGGGACCTGGCTGAGCCACTCGTGGCGCGTAGCGAGTGCCCAGCACGGACTGCTCCGGCAACTTGTACCGCTCGGACTCAGTGTGGCCTCTGCTGTCCTGGTCTATGGCGCGGTCGCGGCCGCCTGCCAATGTTCCGAACTGGGCGAATTGTGGGCGGCGCTCCGACATCGAAGCATGGCCAAGACGGACGACGGCTGACGGACGCCAGACGACAGACACCAGAAAAGGACGGAATTCAAAGCAAACATCGAACATCCAACACCGAACATCTAATGTCGGAATAAGAACGAAGAACAACCAGTGCCCATTGCGTTCGGCGTTAGCGGCTTGTCCGCCGTAGCTTCATAGCGAAGGCGGATGGCCACCGTGGAGAAAGCAACCTTGCGGATTTCAAACCATGTTACCCGACCTCATCAAACGCAAACTGCGGGAATTGCCGGACAAGCCGGGATGTTACCTGATGCGCGACCGGCACGGCCGGATTATCTACGTCGGCAAGGCCTCTTCCCTGCGCCACCGGGTCCGGTCTTATTTTCACCGCGCCACGCTGAACCGGGCCGACCCCAAGATCCGGGGCCTGGTCAAAAGCATTGCCGACCTGGATATCATCGTCCTGCGCAGTGAGGCGGACGCCATCCTGACCGAAGGCAAGCTGATCAAGGATTACCGGCCGCGTTACAACACGCTCTTCAAGGACGACAAACGCTTTCCGCTCCTGCGCATCGAACGGAACCAGCCGTTCCCGCGCATCCGGCTGTGCCGCTTTCAACGCAACGACGGCGCCGATTATTTTGGGCCTTACACCTCCTCGCCCGCGGCGCGCGCGGCGCTGGAATTCGTGGAAAAACATTATGGCTTGCGTAAATGCGCAACGCTCATACCCGACCCGGTTAATCATAAGCACTGCATTAACGATATCGTTCGGTTCTGTGCCGCACCCTGTATCGGGAAAACAACGCCGGATGAATACCGCCAGCGGGTTGAGCAAGCCTGCGCCTTTCTGAGTGGCGAACGTCCCGCCGTGCTCAAGGAAATGCAATCCGCCATGGAAGTGGCGGCCCAGGCGCTGAATTTTGAGAAGGCCGCCGCCCTGCGTGACACCTTGCGCCTTCTGCGCCTGGCAGTCAAACAGCGCGCCCACATTGGCCGCTCCTCCGGTCGGGATGCCGACTCCGGCCGGGAGGCCGATGCCAGTCGGGCTACCGACACCGGCCAGGCGGGCGTGCAGGCTCTTAAAAAAACGCTGGGGCTTAACCGGCCTCCGCGCTTGATTGAAGCCTACGACATTTCCAACATCTCCGGCACACTGGCCGTCGGCAGCCTGGTCGCGGCGGTGGACGGCATCCCGAAGAGCGCGCGGTACCGCCGGTTCCGGATCAAGACCCTGCAGACCGCTGACGATGCCCGCATGCTGGCCGAGGTCATCCACCGCCGGTTTGCGCGGTTAAAGCAGGAAGGCACACTCGCGCCGCGCACTCCGGACCTCGTGCTTGTGGATGGCGGACTTATCCAAATGCGCGCCGCCAAAGCTGAGCTGGCCGATTTAGGCCTGCCGGATATTCCTGTGGCCGGACTGGCCAAGCGGTTTGAAAAAATTTTCTTTGATCGGCGGATACTGGCGCTGACCGCCGATTCGCCCGCGCTGAAAGTGCTTCAGCGCCTGCGGGACGAGGCCCACCGGTTTGCCTTGGCTTATCACCGTAAATTGCGCGAGCGGCGCATCCGGGAATCCCGGCTGGACGATATCCCCGGCATTGGAGAAACCCGCAAGCAGGCCATCCTCCGCCATTTCGGCTCCGTCGCCCGCCTGGCCCGCGCCCCCGAACGCGCCATCGCCAAGCTTCCCGGCATCGGCCCTGCCCTGGCGCGTTTGATCAAGCAGGCGCTGGGCTGATGACTGAGGACGGACACCCGACGACAGCCTGCCCTGCGAAGCCTTAGCGAAGCAGGGACGGCGGTTCTATTGTAGGCGCGAGCGAAAAGGCCTGTTGACAAAACATGCGCCACAGCGTATGTTTTGTCATAACACGCGGGCAAGGAGGAGAAGCGCTTATGAGTAAAATTATTTCCATGCAGGACATGCGTCTCTCGCTGGCGAGTATCGCCAATCAGGTTCAGGCCGGCGAAACATTTATTGTCGTCCGCAGTTCGAAACCGGTATTCAAGATCATTCCTCCTTTCGAGAAGACCAAGCTCTCCGGCAAGCGTCCTATGTCATTGGCGGAAATCACGGACAAGTTGGATGCGGTCGAGGCTTCCTATGATCTCTCCGAAGACGATCTGGACGGGATCATTCATGAAGCCCACGCGAAATATGGAAGAAAATGAAACGCCCCGCGACAAGCTGCGGGGCATCTTTGCGGAATCCTGCGAAGCCAGGAACGCCATTCCTCCCTGTGGCAAGGCACAGGGTTTCCTGGCGAAGAAGGATGAAACGCGTTGTGTGCGATACGAACGTGATTCTTTCAGGTATGCTCTGGAACGGCGCTCCGCGGCAGGTGTTGGCCCGAATCGAACAAGGCAAGTACAACCTTTTCACAAGCCGAGTTCTGCTGGAAGAACTCGATCGGGTTCTGAGATATTCCAAGTTCATAACCATATTCGGAAAGGCCGGCTTGGGCCGCCGGGACGTTCTCCGTTGGATGGTGCGGAATTCGACCATCGTCATGGCTAAGCCCCTTGATCGTCCCGTCGTTCTGGCCGACCCGAGCGATGACTGCGTTCTGGCTTGTGCTGTATCCGCCTCGGCAGAGGCGGTGGTTTCCGGAGACAAGCATCTTCTCGCTATCCATTCGTTCCGGGGAATTCCAATTCTGACTACAGGCCGGTTTCTGGCCGTTCGATAAAACACCCTTTCCGTCTCATTTGCGGGTCATTTATGGGTCACGTGCTGACCCATAAAATGACCCATAAAAAACGTGCATAATCCTTCGCCAGCCGGTATAATTCCAGAAGACTAAGGCGGGTTGCAGCCGTGAGTCCCTGCCACCCACGGCCTGTGCGTTCAAAGTACAGACAGGCAAGACGAAGGTGGACAAGACAAGGTCTGGCCGTGCCTCGGTAAAGGCCGACAGGACGGAAACGAGAAAAGGCGACCACGTAAAAGATTGGAGCAGTAGAAAGTTTAGCCGCCGTCAAGCTCGTCGAGGTTGACTAATAACTTGACTGATACTTGACATATCGTATAGAGTGCCCGGCATGAGCTATCGCCCAAAATTCTCGATTACTCCGGTTCTGCTGACCCGGATTGAGCGGATTGCCGCGTTGCGGGAGCGGATATTGGCCGCCGCTGTGGATGTGGCTTGGATTCCCGCCCTGCAAATGGATTCACGGGCGCGCAACGTCCATTCCTCGACCGCCATCGAGGGGAACCCACTCACCCTGGAACAGGTGCGGGCAGTTGAGGAAGGCCGTGAGCTTCCGGTTGTTGCCGACCGGGCACGGCGGGAGGTGTTGAATTACTTTGCCGGACTTCGTTTCATTGAGAAACATGCCAAGAAGAAGATCATCGGATACGAGGACATCCTCGCGCTTCATCGGATCGTTGCGGCAAAAGTGATGGATCAGGGCGACGCGGGACGCTATCGAACCATTCGCGTGCGGGTCGGCCCATATATGCCGCCGCCCCCGGAAGAGGTTTCCGGTCTGATGTTCGAGTTGCTGGAATGGTGGAACGAGAACACGGCGACGTTATCACCAGTGCTGTCGTCCGCCATTATTCATTATCGGTTCGAAGCCATTCATCCGTTTGCGGATGGAAACGGCCGCACCGGTCGCACCCTGGCTTTATGGGAACTCTATCGGCGTGGATTCGATACCCACCATATCTTTTCCGTGGATGAGTTCTATTGGGCAGATCGTCCCCGTTATTACGCGGCTCTTCAGGCGGTCCGACGCCAAGGCGACGATCTGACTTCGTGGTTGGAATATCTGGCAGAGGGCTTGGAAGTCACCCTTCAGCACGTCGGGACGCGAATCCAGAAGTTCACGGCTCAATCCGCCGGACAAAAGCTGACCTTGCGGCCGCGGCAGGAGCAGTTGCTACAGCTTCTTAGCGAGCGCGGGAGTCTGGCGCCCCGTGAAATTTGGGCCTTTCTGGGCGTCTCCCGGCAGGGCGCAATGGACCTGATCAAGCCCCTGGTCAAAGCCGGTCTCGTCGTCCGCGAAGGGACGCGCAAGTCAGGTCGCTACAAATTGAGCAAACTACAATCATGACGGACCTGAAACAACAGATCGCCTACGCCCACAGCCTGCCGGGTCAGCCGCGAGAGAAGTGGCAACCGCTGGACGAGCATTTGAAGGCCGTGGCCGAGAAGGCCAGGGAGTTCGCCGCAGAGTTTGGTTCCGGGGATTGGGCATACAATGCCGGCTGGCTACATGATCTGGGCAAGGCAGCTGATGCGTTCCAGGCATATCTGCTGCGAGAAAACGGCGGCGAGGCGCACATGGAAAACGTGCCCGGGCGCGTGGATCATTCCACGGCCGGCGCGCAATATACTGTGCGGGCTCTGCCGATCATCGGCCACCTCCTCGCCTATGCCGTCGCCGGCCATCATGCGGGACTTCTCGACGGGCGTTCGGAGAACGCTTGTCAGGAAAAACGGTTGGCCAAAAATATACCGGCTTTGGGATACAGCTTTGGCGAACTACCGAACATTTCCAAGATGAAGTTGCCTTTATTCGTGAAGAAAGCCTTGGGTGAGAAAGATGCCTTTGCCTTGGCGTTTTTTACCCGGATGATTTTCTCCTGTCTTGTGGATGCCGACTTCCTCGATACCGAGCGATTTATGAACCCAGTACAGGCAGCGGAGAGGCTAAGTTCTTCAAGCCTTGGACAACTGGCAAACACGTTATCCCAGTCATTGAAACAAATGGAATTAATAGAGCCGGAAAAACCCATCAATGGACTGCGGCACGCGGTGCGACTGGACTGCGAGAAGGCGGCAGAACTGCCGCCTAGTTTCTTTTCATTGACCGTACCCCACCGGAGGCGGAAAGACCCTTTCCTCGCTCGCTTTCGGCATGAAACATGCGTTGCGCCATCATCTCGATCGGATTATTTATGTAGTTCCATTCACCAGCATTATTGAGCAAAACGCAGGTGTTTTCCGTGAGCATCTCGGCAAAGATGCTGTACTGGAACATCACTGTAACGTGGACCCGGACAAGGAAACGGTGGCCAGCCGCCTTGCTTCAGAGAATTGGGATGCACCATTGATTGTAACCACATCCGTTCAATTCTACGACTCGCTTTTCGCCAACAAACCTTCGCGATGCCGCAAACTGCACCGGCTGGCGCGTAGTGTGATCATCCTTGACGAGGCGCAGACGCTACCGGTGGAGTATCTTCGCCCATGCCTCCGAGCGCTCGATGAATTGGTTAGGAACTACGACAGCACAGTGGTGCTGTGCACTGCCACGCAACCGGAAATTAAAGAGCGTCCGGACTTTGAGATCGGGTTGAAACACGTCCGGGAGATCACGCCAAACCCCGAAAAACTCTATAACGCATTAAAAAGGGTAAGGGTTGAAAACATCGGCCAGCAAACCGACTCGGAAATCCGCGAGCGGCTCCAACGAGAGGATCGTGTCCTGTGCATTGTGAATACAACGAAACATGCGCGACTGCTTTTCGAGGCGCTGGGTCGGAGCGGAGATCATTTTCACCTCAGTGCACGCATGTGTCCCGCCCATCGAGCCGCGCGGTTGAAACAAATTCGAGATCGTGTGAAAGTCGGAGAAGTTTGTCGGGTTGTCAGCACTCAGGTGGTCGAAGCGGGGGTAGATTTGAGTTTTCCGGTCGTGTATCGCGCGATGGCGGGTTTGGACTCGATCGCCCAAGCTGCTGGCAGGTGCAACCGAAACGGAGAACTATCCGATCTTGGCCGTGTTTACGTTTTCCAAACGGAACACATCTCAGCAAATCGCTACTTCGCCGATACGGCCAATTGTGCTACACAAGTTATGGAGTTGTATCCCAATCCACTGGACTTGTGCGCTAACGAGCATTTCTTTCGCTTGTATTATTGGGACCAGAAAGCTCGATGGGATGCCAAACACATCTTGGACAACTTCCACTTGGTGCAGGATCGGGCCTTTCCGTTCAATTTTGGATTTGCCAAGACGGCGAACGACTTTCAGCTGATAGACGACGCGGGGTTTTGTTCCGTCATTGTCCCGTGGGGCAATGAGGGTCGTGCGCTTTGCGAGCGGCTTAGAAAGTTGCCTGAACCGAATCGGGAAATTCTACGCCAAGCTCAGCGCTATATCGTCCAGGTTCATCGCCGGGGATGGAACACGCACGTAGCCCTCGATATCAAGCTGGTGTACGACAACCTGGGTATCTTAATGAGTCCGGAGACGCATTATAGCGAAGACACTGGCCTGAATCTGGAATCGGAGGGACCGGGTATCTACCACGATTGGAAGTAAGGAGGACGCATGGCCTACGGCATCAAACTGAAAGTCTGGGGCGAGTTTGCCTCGTTCAACCGTCCCGAAATGAAGGTTGAACGGGTCTCCTACGATGTCATTACGCCAAGTGCGGCGCGCGGCATCTTGGAGGCGATCTATTGGAAGCCGGAGATACGCTGGGTGGTGGATCGCCTGCATGTGCTTAATCCCATTAAATTCACGGCGATCCGACGTAACGAGATTAAAAGCAAGATATCCGCAAGCGATGTGACGTCCGCGATGAAGAAGGACGCGGGCAACCTCGGCATTGCGGTGGAGGAACACCGTCAACAGCGCGCTGCTATGGTATTGAAGGATGTCTGTTACGGTATAGAAGGGCACGTCGAGGTGCTGACGCATAATGGACCCGAGGATAAGCCGGAGGCCAAGCATCTTGATCAATTCCGCCGTCGCGTGGAGAAAGGCGGGTATTTCCATCATCCCTATCTGGGTACACGGGAGTTCCCGGCCTCTTTCGAGCTGGTGAATGACTTTCCGCCATGCCACGAATCGTTGCGCGGAGATCGCGATCTGGGTTTTATGCTTAATGATATCCTCTTTGTGCCGGATAAGAAAGGGAAGATCATTGAATCCCATGAGGGCCGTCGTTTGACAGCGGAACCGCGCTTTCATCGCTTTACCATGCGAGACGGCATCATCGAAGTCCCGGCGCTGGAAACTGGGAGGGCTTGAACCATGATTCTGCAATCGCTTTACGAGTTATACGACCGCTTGCGTAACGACGCCGACTATAAGATCGCGCCTTCCGGATACAGTCTCCAAAAAATTGCCTTTCGTGTTGTGCTAAAGCCTGACGGGAACCTGCATGCGATAGAAGATGCGCGCATCAAAAACGAGAAAGGCAAGATGGGGCCGCGACAAGTTAAGGTTCCTGGGCAAACAAAATCACCTGGTTCAGGTTTCAACCCAGGGTTTCTTTGGGATACATCGGCTTACATGCTTGGGTACAAACCGAAAGACGAAAATTCAGAGCGAACTGTCAAAGCGTTTAATGCATTTCGTGAAAAGCACACTGCTTTGGCATGCCAGATTCAAAGCTCCTCGTATACGGCAGTTTGCCGGTTTCTTGAAAAGTGGGACCCAAAGAAAGCAGTAGCATGGCCAGTCCTCGATGATGTTGGGCCTGGATATGGCGTCTTTCAGATTGTTGGCGAAACTGCTTATGTGCACGATGATCCTGAAGTTCAGAATTGGTGGTTGGATCATCAGGACAATGAAGAAGACGCGGTTTTCGGACAGTGTCTCATCACCGGAAAACCGGGACCGATCTCCCGTCTTCAGTACAAGATAAAGCGCGTGGGCGCCCAAGCGGAATCGTTACTAGTTTCATTCAATGATGCCGCATATGAATCATACGGGAAAGAGCAGAGCTTCAACGCACCGGTCTCGGAAGATGCCGCGTTCCGCTATGCGACGGCGCTTAATGCTCTTCTTGATGGCCCCATGAGTTACAAACACCGCTTCACATTGGGTGATGCCACCGTAGTGTTTTGGACGAAGGAACATACGAATACGGAAGATATCTTCGCGCAGTTCGCATCCGGTCGGATTGTCGAACCGGACAAGACTGAGGCGCAGGATGAGACCATGCGGCAGAAGATAGAACTGTTCCTGAAGGCATTGCGCAAGGGTCGTGAAGCCTATGCGGAACTCGATAGTGACACGGAGCATACTCCGTTCTTCTTGCTGGGCCTCACCGGTCAGGCCAAGGGGCGTATTGGGGTGCGCTTCTTCCACCATGATTCGCTTAGCGGGTTATTGGATAACCTTCGGCGGCATTATACCGACATTATGATGGTTCGCCGGTACGACAAAGAAGCAAAATGGCCTGACCCCGAGTTTTCCTCGCTTTGGCAAATATTGGATGAGACGTGTCCGCGGCATAACGGAAAGACGGATCGAGATCAGATTCCGCCAATCCTGGAAGGCCCGTTGTTGCATGCGGTTCTCATGGGAGCTCCATATCCTGCCGGCTTATACTCGGCTGTTATGCGGCGTCTCCACGCGGATCGAGAAATCAATTATGTTCGTGCCTGTGTCATTGCCGGCTATTTGCGTAGAAACCTAAAAAAGGAGGTGAGTATGAGTCTGGATGTAGAGAAAAAAGAGCCCGCCTACCGGTTGGGCCGTCTGTTCGCGGTGTTGGAAAAGGTGCAGGGTGAAGCCATCGGGAAAGCAACAATTAGAGGTAGCTTCTACAGCGCGGCGTCAGCCACGCCCTGTGTGGTCTTCCCAAGGCTGTTGCGAACGTATCAGCATCATCTGGCCAACCCTAAGATTGAGGTTGGGCTCAAAATCGGACGGGAGCGACTGGTACAAGAAATTCTGGCGCCGCTTACGAGCTTCCCTGCCCATTTGAACCTGGCCGAGCAGGGGCTTTTTGCCCTTGGCTACTATCACCAAGCGAAAGACTTGTGGACGTCGAAAGAAGACAAACAAAACAACAAAGGAGAATGACAATGAATCGCTACGACTTCGTATATTTGTTCGATGTGAAGGACGCCAACCCCAATGGCGACCCCGATGCCGGCAACCTCCCACGCGTAGACCCGGAGACGGGACATGGATTGGTCACCGACGTGTGCCTGAAGCGGAAAGTGCGAAACTATGTGGCTATAAAACATGGCAATAAGTCTCCGTTTGAGATCTACTTCACCGAAGGCTCTGTGCTCAATCGGACACACCTTCGCGCCTATCAAAAGGTCGGATTGAAGCATGAGCTAAAAAAGCTGCCGAAGGACGTGGAGAAAGCGCACGCCATCACAGCTTTTATGTGCAGTAACTTCTACGACATTCGAACATTCGGTGCGGTGATGTCTACCGAGGTAAACTGTGGCCAGGTGCGGGGCCCGGTGCAATTATCCTTTGCACGATCAGAGGACCCCATCGTTTCTTCCGAACACGCGATTACGCGAAGCTCGGTTACCAATGAAGCGGACGCGGAGAAAGAGAGAACAATGGGCCGCAAGTTTACGGTGCCCTATGCCTTGTACCGAGCGCATGGCTTCGTGAATCCGTTTTTAGCTGAGCAGAGGTGTTTTGACGACAAGGATCTCGATCTCCTTTGGGATGCTTTGCTAAACGCCTTCCAATTTGACCAGTCCGCCGCGAGGCCAGCCGGGAGCATGGCGGCGCGAAGTCTGATCATCTTCAAGCACGAAAAGCCGCTGGGTAGTGCGCCGTCACATGTTCTCTTCAATCTGGTCACGATCACGCGCCAAAACGAGTCCAAACCGGCGCGCGATTTTTCGGACTATCTGGTTGTCATAAAAAAAGACGATCTGCCGCAGGGAGTCACCATAATCGAAAAACCGTGAACAAAATCATGCCCCACACCATCGAAAAGCAACTGGCGGAACGGGTAGTGGCACTCGGGTGCAGCGGCGAGGGGGCCGCCGGGCTGTCCCTCGGAGAAGCGTGATGTCGGATCAGCTTCAATTCGATTTTGAAGGTCGGGACCGAAATCAGGATCGGGCCGGCGGCGCCGGCCCGGAGTTGCCGCGCGATCCTTCCGCAAGCGGATATGCCGCTTTCGGGACCGAACAGGCCGCAGCCGTCCGCGCCATGGAGGAACGGTTTGGAGTGATCTTGAACAAAAACGTCCGGCTCAAACTCATCGGCTGGGATGAAGTGTTCGAGGGCAGACTGATACTCGACCAATTACTGTATCCCGCGACCCGCAAGGAAGGATTGCGCCTGCGCATCGGCAAGGTGCCCTTCGATTACACCGACATCGAGTATTGTTTTCGCAAGGAGGAATAAAGCATGGCTACCTATGAGCGATTCGAGGACCTGCCGGTCTGGCAGGAAGCGGCGCGGTTGTATGAAGCGGTGGACGCCATCCTGTCTGCCCATCCCAAAGGCATCAGCCGGTCGTTCGCGGATCAACTGGAACGCGCGGCGTTGTCCGTCTCCAATAACATCGCCGAGGGTTTCGAGCGCGGCACGACAAATGAACTACTGATGTTTCTTTACATCGCGCGCGGCTCCGCCGGGGAGACGCGCTCCATGCTTTGCCTGCTGGAGCGGAAGCCGGGGTTGCAACATCTCAAATCTCAGATTTCAGATTTGAAATCATCGGCTGAATCCTGCTCGCGCCAGTTGCGCGCCTGGGCGGAAACGCTCCAGAATTCGGATATTCCAGGCACGCGCTATCTCAACGACAACGTGCGTCGGAGGGAACAACAGAAGAAACGGGCGACTGACGTGCAACAGCGCCTGCTGGATGCTCTGCCGCCGAATCATCCCTTGCGCCGAAAGCCGGAGGAATGATGTTCTCCGAAGATGAATTATTGCCGCTCTCGGCGCTTCAGCACCTGCTGTTCTGCGAACGGCAGTGCGCCCTGATTCATATCGAACAGGCATGGGAGGAAAACCGCCTGACGGCGGAAGGACGCGTCCTCCACGAACGTGTTCATGCGGCGGATGACGAGTCGCGCGGCGACGTGCGGATTGCGCGGGGCCTGCGTTTGCGTTCGTTGCGGCTGGGATTGATCGGCCAGGCGGATGTCGTTGAGTTTCATCGCCACGGCGACGCCTGGCTGCCTTTCCCCGTGGAATATAAACGCGGCAAACCCAAAACCGGCATCTTCGATACGGTGCAGTTGTGCGCCCAGGCGCTTTGCCTGGAGGAAATGAAGAGCGTCACCATCACCGCCGGAGCGCTGTTCTATGGAACCACCCGCCGTCGTTTGGATGTGGTTTTCGACCAGTCCTTGCGCGACCAGACCGCCTCCGCTGCGGATCGCTTGCATCGGCTGATTGAACGCGGTCTTACGCCGCCGGCAACGTATGAAAAGAAATGCGACAGTTGTTCGTTGTTTTCCCTGTGCCTGCCCAAATCGGCTGGCCGGAATAAGTCGGCGATGGCGTATCTCAACCGGATGATAAACGCATGAAACGATTGCTTAACACGCTGTTTGTGACCACCCAGGGCGCCTACCTGTGCCACGAAGGGGAATCGGTGCTGGTGAAGGTGGAAAAAGAAACGCGCCTGCGGGTGCCCCTGCATATGCTCGGCGGCATTGTCTGCTTCGGTCAGGTGGCATGCAGTCAGCCGTTGATGGGTTTGTGCGGCGAACGCGGCGTCCTGATCAGCTTCCTGACCGAGCATGGCCGGTTCCTGGCCCGCGTGCAAGGACCGGTCTCCGGCAATGTGCTGTTGCGGCGCGAACAGTATCGGCAGGCGGAGCGCCCGGACGCCTCCGCCGCCATTGCCCGCGCCGTGGTTCTGGGCAAGGTGGCAAATTGCCGAACAGTTTTGCAACGGGCTACGCGTGACCACGCGGAAAAAATCGGCCGCGACGAAATCGAAGTCGCCACCCGTCGGATTGGACACCTGCTGAAGGAACTGGAAGAGCCGTTGCCTGTGGACACCCTGAGAGGTAAGGAAGGCGACGCCGCCAACACATATTTCGGTGTGTTCAACCACCTGATTATCGCCCAGAAGGAGGCTTTCTTTTTCCATGCGCGCAGTCGGCGGCCGCCGCTGGACAATATGAACGCCCTGCTTTCGTTCCTCTACACGCTCCTGGTTCACGATGCGTCCGCCGCCCTGGAATCCGTGGGATTGGATCCGCAGGTGGGATTCCTGCATGTGGAACGGCCCGGCCGTCCGAGCCTGGCCCTGGATCTGATCGAAGAATTCCGGCCATTTCTCGCGGATCGTCTGGCGCTTTCGCTGGTCAATCTGCGCCAGTTGCAGGGCAAGGATTTCGAGAAGACAGAGTCCGGCGCAGTGACAATGAGCGATGCGGCCCGCAAAGAATTGCTGACCGCCTATCAGAAGCGAAAACAGGAGGAAATTCAGCATCCCTTCCTGGACGAGACGGTGTCTATTGGCCTGTTGTTTCATGTGCAGGCATTGCTGATGGCGCGTCATCTGCGCGGCGATTTGGACGGCTATCCGCCGTTTATCTGGAAATGAAGCTGTCCCGTGTCTTAGCACGGGACAGAGACAGCGAAATTGCGCTGTAGCCTAAAGCAGGCGAATGAGGAAAGGAACTTCTTCATGATGGTCTTGGTCAGTTACGATGTCAGCACGGTAGATAAGCGCGGTCAGACCCGTCTGCGCAAGGTGGCCAAGATTTGTCTGGATTATGGTCAACGGGTTCAGAACTCTGTTTTTGAATGCACCGTGGACCCCGCGCAATGGACAGCTTTCCGCCAACGATTGGAAGATATTTATAATCCGGATCAGGACAGTCTGCGGTTCTATTATCTGGGGTCTAATTGGCAGCGGCGGGTGGAACATCTTGGCGCCAAAAAGGTGCCCAACTTGGAGGGCCCCCTTTTGATTTAGCGTTCCGCGAACCGGGAACTGCCATCACTTCCTCAGAGGATTCGCGGAATCTGTTATGTGCACAAAGACAACAAGATGCACTTGTAATGCTTTTTTGCGTTCTTTGAAAATTGAATAATGTGCGAGATTCGCGGATTACTGGTGCTTGTTTGTTAGAGATCAATGAGTTATAAATTAATGGTCGCCCCCCGCGCGGGGGCGTGGATTGAAACGTTTTTGCGTCCCCACTTACGCGCGCCCGCGGTGGTCGCCCCCCGCGCGGGGGCGTGGATTGAA
>JAHIMN010000304.1 GCA_018896395.1 Verrucomicrobiota bacterium
CATTAACATTTCCAACTTGCAACCCGGAGTTGTAACCCGGTGATGAAAATTGAGCGCATTTGGGATTACTCAGTATGAAAGCCGGTTCGGCGGCGGAAACCGGACGACGGATGATGGACGACGGAAGCCTGAAGACAGACGCCGGATGCCAGACGCCAGATGACGGACGACGGACAACGGACGACAGATGACGGACGGCAGATTTGTGGCGATAATCAGCGGTTTCAACCGTGAACCGTGAACCGTGAACCTGACAACCTGTAAGTTGCTCATGAACTACCTTACCACCATCGGCCTGGAAGTGCATGTCCAGTTGCAGACGCGGACCAAGATGTTCTGCGCCTGCCGGACCGACTTTGGTGCGGCGCCCAACACGCAGGTCTGCCCGGTCTGCCTGGGGTATCCCGGGGCCCTGCCGGTCATCAACCAGGAAGCCATTCGCCTGACAGTCATGACGGGGCTCATGGTGGGCTCGCGCATCAATCCGCAGAGCAAGTTCGACCGTAAAAACTATTTCTACCCGGACATGCCGAAAAATTATCAGATTACCCAGTTCGACCAGCCCTTGTGCCTCGGCGGCGCGGTGGAGATTGACTGCCAGGGGCAATCCCGGACGGTCCGTCTGACCCGTATTCACCTGGAGGAGGACGTCGGCAAGAACATGCACGTCCGCGACCAGAGCCGGGTGGATTTCAACCGCGCGGGCCATCCGCTGATGGAAATTGTGACCGAGCCCGACATGCATTCGCCGGAGGAGGCCTTTGCCTTCCTGCTGGCCTTGAAGCAGATCCTGGTTTACGGCCTGATCAGCCCGTGCAATCTGGAAGAGGGCAATATGCGTTGTGACGTCAACTGCAGTGTGCGGCCGGAAGCTCAGGCCACGCTCGGTACCAAAACCGAGATCAAGAACATGAACACCTTCAAGGGCGTGTACCAGGCCCTCACGTACGAGCTCCAGCGGCAGGTCGCCGCGCTCGCCGCCGGCGGTGTGATTCCGCAGGAAACGCGTCGCTTTGACACCGACCGGGGGGTGACCGAAACCATGCGTACCAAGGAGGATGCCCACGACTATCGCTATTTTCCCGATCCCGACCTGATGCCGGTGGCGCTTGCGGCCGAACAGATCAAGGCATGGGAAGGCATGTTGCCGGAATTGCCCCGTCAGCGTTGCGAGCGGCTGGAGCGTGAATACGCTCTGCCGGCCTATGATGCCAAGGTGCTCTCCGCGGATAAGTACGTGGCGGATTTCTTCGAGGAAGCGGCGCGCGGAGCGGCCAATCCCAAAACCGTTTCCAACTGGATTATGACGGAAATGATGCACTTGCTGACGGAGAAGGAACTTGAGATTCGGCAGGTCAGGATCACGCCCCAGGCGCTCTCCCGCTTGATCAAACTGGTCGAGTCCCATGCGATAAACGGCGCCGCGGCCAAGACCATCTTTGCGATCCTGTTTGACAAGGGCGGCGATCCCGCCGAGCTGGTCGGTCAACTGGGACTGGCGCAGGTGAGCGACACTCCGACGTTGAAAGCCCTGGTGCGCCAGGCCATTGACAGCAATCCCAAGTCGGCGGCCGATTACAGGTCCGGCAAGGAAGCCGCGTTCAAGTTCCTGATGGGCCAGGTCATGCGTCTTAGTAAAGGCAAAGCCAATCCGCAGAAGGTACAGGACTTGCTGAAGAAGCAATTAAGTGTATAATGCCCAGAGTACAGAAATCAGAAGTCAGTAGTCAGGATTCAGAATATATACGCTTAACAACATGATTGTTGTCAGATTTGCATTTATTCTGAATTCTGTCTCCTGAATCCTGAATTCTGGCAAAACGTAAGTTTTGCAATTGATTCGATTGTGTGTGTTCCATGACTGCCAATGATGATTATATCATAGAGATCCTCAAGGATGTCGGGTTGATCAAGCCCGAGCAGATTGAGGCAGCCAAAGCCGCGGCCGGCGGCCGACACCAAAGCATTCTGGACGTGCTGGTCGAGCAGGGGATCATCTCCAAGCTGGAGGTGCTGAAGACCGTGGCCATGCAGTTGGGCATGGATGTAATCGTGCTGGCCGACCATGAAATTCCCCAGGAAGTGATCCAGCAGGTGCCGGCGGCCATTGCCCGCCGGTATAAAGTGGTGCCCGTCTTTGACAGCGAAAACACGCTCAGCGTGGCCCTGAGTGATCCCCTGAATATTGAGACCCTGGATAGCCTGCGCTATCTGCTTAAGCGCAACGTGGACGGCGTTGTGGCTGCGGACGAGGAAATCAGCGAGGCGCTGGACAAGTATTACGGTCGCGCCGAAAAATCCATTGAGGAACTGCTGCAGAACCCCAACCAGTCAGCGGATGCTCAAGTGCGCATGGACGATATGGCGGATGAAACGGTGGCCACGGACGTGGATGCGCCGATCATCAAGCTGGTCAGCCTGATCATCATGGAGGCCCAGCGCAGTCGGGCATCCGATATTCACGTCGAGCCGCTCGAAACGCGCTTCCGCATTCGCTACCGTATTGACGGCGTTTTGCGCGAAATGGAACCCCCCCCAAGCGTCTGCAGGCCGCGATCCTCAGCCGCATCAAGCTCATGGCGGGCATGAAGCTCTCCGAAAAACGGGTGCCCCAGGATGGCCGCATCCAGATCACCGTGGCCGGCGAAGACCTGGATCTCCGCGTATCCACCGTGCCGTCCTCCCACGGCGAGAGCATCGTCATGCGTATTCTCAACAAGCAAAGCCTCCTGCTCGGCCTGCCCAAACTGGGTCTGTTCGCCGACGATCAGCAGATCTTTGAGCGCCTGATCGCCATGCCCGACGGTATTCTACTGCTGACCGGTCCGACCGGGTCAGGCAAGACCACGACGCTGTATGCCTGCCTCAATCACTTGAACCGGCCCGATCGCAAAATCATCACGGTGGAGGACCCGGTCGAATACCGGATTTCCGGCATCAACCAGGTGCAGGTGCGTGAAGACATAGGGCTTACCTTCCCGGCGGTCCTGCGCTCCATTCTGCGTCAGGCGCCCAACATCATCATGGTGGGCGAAATTCGCGACTTCGAGACGGCGGAAATTGCCGTCAACGCCTCGCTGACCGGCCACTTAGTGTTCAGCACACTGCACACGAACGACGCCCCCAGCGCCATCCCGCGGCTCATGGATATCGGGGTTAAGCCGTTCCTGCTGGCGTCTTCCATCCGGGCAACGATTGCCCAGCGCCTGGTGCGCGTGATCTGCGAGAAGTGCGCGGCGCCCTACACGCCCACGGAACAGGAGATCGGCCTGCTGGGCAATGCCGCCATCCAGTTCAAGGACGTCAAGCTACTCAAGGGCAAGGGGTGTGCCGCCTGCGGGCAGACGGGCTATCGCGGGCGCAAGGGCCTTTATGAAATTTTTTTGATTAACGACGAAGTGCGCGAAATGATCTATAATAAAACCCCGCTGGTTGAACTGCGCGCCCGGGCACGGGAGTTGGGCATGCGGACCTTGCGTGAGGATGGCCTGCGCAAGGTGGTATCCGGCATTACAACCCTGGAGGAAGTGCTCTGCGCGACGATGGGAGACTAATTCACCATGACCATGACACCCAATAAAATCGGTATGAACGAACTGTTGGAGTCTGAGGTGGGCGAAGGCGCCTCCGACCTGCACCTGACCGTCGGCCTGCCGCCCATGTTGCGCATCAATGGCAGCTTACAACCCCTGGATTGCGGGCCGCTGATGCCGGAGGACACCGAGCGGCTGATGAAAAGCATCACTTCCGAAAGCTACCAGCAGAAAATCCGCGAGATCGGCGGATGCGATTTCGGGTTCAGTTTTGGCGACAAGGCGCGCTTCCGTGTCAGTGTCTTCAAGCAGAAAGGCCATGTTGGAATGGCGCTCCGGCAGATTCCCTGCAAACTGGTCACCCTGGATGAGATCGGGCTCCCGGCGCAGGTCAAGGATATGTTATATCGTCCGCGCGGCTTGATCCTGGTAACCGGCCCGACCGGGAGCGGCAAAACCACGACCCTGGCCAGCATGATCAACCTGATCAATATCGAGCGGGACTGTCATATTATCACCATCGAGGATCCGATCGAATATTACCACGAGCACAAGCGTTCGATCATCACCCAGCGCGAGATCGGCGTGGACGTGCCCAATTTCAAGGAGGCCTTGCGCCGGGCGCTCCGCCAGGATCCGGACGTCATTCTCGTGGGCGAAATGCGCGACCTGGAAACCATGGAAGCGGCCATTACGGCCGCGGAAACCGGCCATCTCGTGATGGCCACGCTGCACACGACCGGCGCCGCGCGCACGGTGGACCGCATCGTGGACGCGTTTCCGACGAACCAGCAGGAGCAAATCCGCACGCAACTGGCCTCCAGCATTATCGCGGTGGTCTCGCAACTGCTCATCGTGCGGCAGGACCATCCCGGCCGCGTGGCGGCCTTTGAGATCATGATCACAACGCCTTCAATTCAGAACCTGATCCGGGACAACAAGAGCTTTCGGATCACCTCGGACATTCAAACCGGCGCCAAGTGGGGGATGATTACCCTGGATGCCCACCTGATGTTTCTCTATGAAAAGGGCATTATCAGCTACGAAAACCTGATTACCAAGGCCCAGGACCCGGATTCCATCGTCGAAAAACTGAGGACGGGTTCCGTCAAACATAAGTAAGGATTTAGTTATGGCGGAAGCAACACACGTGGACCCTCTGTTACAGATTCTCAGAGACAGCAAGGTGGTCAACGCCGCCCAGGTCGAGGAGATCCTGGAGGAACAGAAGCGTACCGGGAACGCCGCGCGCAAGGTGATCATGGATCTGGGCATTGTCAAGGAGGATGACCTGCTGGTCATGATCGCCAGCCATCTGGGCACCTCGGTTATCAGCTTGGCGGAGCGCGAGATCCCCGAGGAAGTGGTCAAGGCCATCCCTGCCAGTGTGGCGCGCATGTACGGCGTGGTGCCGATCAGTCTGGATGCCAACGGCGTCGTGCTGGCCACGTCCCAACTGCTGGAGCCGGCGGTGGTGGATGAGATCCGGTTCGTGCTGACCCGCGACCTCACCTTTGTGCTGGCCCGCGAGGAGGATGTGAAAGCCAAGGTCAATAAGTTTTACGGGGAAGACAGCGATTCCATGAACGACATGCTCAATAAACTGGAAGCGGACATGGACGCGGGCGGGGTTGTGGAGTTGACCGAGGGAAAAGAGGACGAAACGGGCCTCGAACAGGCCGCCAACGCCACCCCCGTCGTGCGTTTCGTCAACCTGGTGCTCTACGAGGCCGTCCAGTCGAAGGCCTCGGATGTGCATTTTGAGCCGTTCGAGCAGGAGTTCAAAATCCGCTACCGGGTGGATGGAGCGCTCTATGAAATGTCGCCACCCCCCCGGCGCCTGGCACTCCCGGTCATCTCGCGCATCAAGGTCATGTCCAGCCTGAATATCGCCGAGCGGCGCCTGCCCCAGGATGGTCGCCTGCAGATGAACATGCTCGGGCGCCAGATTGATTTCCGCGTGTCCACCCTGCCGACCCAGTTTGGCGAAAGCGTTGTGTTGCGTATTCTCGACCGTTCCACCGTGTCCCTGGAACTGGAAAACCTGGGCATGCCCACCGAAGTCTACGATACCTTCAGCCGGGATATCCAGAAGCCCAACGGCATTATCATCGTCACCGGCCCGACGGGCTCCGGTAAAACGACGACGCTCTATTCCGCCCTGCGGCGCATTAACACCGTGGATATGAAACTGCTGACCGTGGAGGACCCGGTGGAATACGATATCGAGGGCATCATCCAGGTGCAGGCCAATGAGGCCATCGGGGTGACGTTCCAGCGCTGTCTGCGCGCCTTCCTCCGCCAGGACCCGGACATTATCATGGTTGGTGAAATCCGCGATTTGGAGACGGCCCAGATTGCCATCCAGTCGTCGCTGACCGGCCACTTGGTGCTCAGCACCCTGCATACCAATGACGCCGCCGGCGCCGTGACCCGTTTGATTGATATGAACGTTGAGCCTTTCCTGATTTCTTCCACGCTGGAGTCCGTGCTGGCCCAGCGCCTGGTCCGCACCATTTGCCAGAAATGCAAGACGCCTTTGCAGCCCGATAAGACGCTTTTGGATCGTCTCACTCTGGCCGAGGAAGCCGTGGCGGGACGTCAGTTTTACTACGGCAAAGGCTGTTCCGAATGCCACGAGACCGGATACCACGGCCGTAAATCCCTGGTGGAATACATGACGGTGACGGAGCCTGTCCGCGAGTTGATCAACGAGCGCAAACCAACCCTGACCATCCGTGCCAAAGCCGTTGAACTGGGCATGCGCCTGCTGCGCGATGACGGCGTGCGTAATATCCTGGACGGCTATACCACGGCCGAAGAAGTGCTCCGCTATACCTGAGGCCTGGAGGCCTAGAAGTCAGAGGTCAGAAATCAGAGGTCAGATGGCGGAAGACGGTCTGCCCACCGTAGCCCCTTGGGCGAAGGCGGGACGACGATGCCGGTCAATAACGAAATTAAGCTCAAAGTCACAGCCATTGTATCACGGCAAGGCTCCAA
>JAHIMN010000305.1 GCA_018896395.1 Verrucomicrobiota bacterium
AATATAAGCCCCAAGATAAAAGAACGCTTTCAGTCAACTTGGGCAGGAATCTTAGGGGGAGCTATTGAGGAGAAAGATTACCTTGAGATAGTTACGGAAGCCGGTTTTAGGCAAATTGAGATAGTAAAGCGTTACTTCCTTACTCCAGAGGAAGTGATGGCAATGTCCACTTGTCCAGGAACGGAGTTTACCCCTGCAACTGATGAAAAAGATGTTGAAGCTGTTCAAGGTAAAGTGGTCAGCATTAAGTTCACGGCAATCAAGCCATAGAATATTATACTTGTAGCAATTGGTGAATATTCCTGGGCCAAGGAACCTTTTGAACAAAGAAAGAAAAAATGAGAGAAGGGAGGTGAAGAACCATGGCCAAACGTCTTTGCAAACTCACGGGCAAAAAGCTAAACTTTCCCGAGGATTGTAAGGATTGCGAGTATTTAAAACCTCGGGGAAAGAGAAGCTGTTGCACCTATAAGGAATCTGCCAAGAAGAATTGTTGCAAGTAATGGCATGCGAAAGAAATGGGCTGGCAACTTCACTTAACACCCCTTCGGCAGGCTTCGGCAACCCGTATCACGTTAGGCAAAGAACCGCCTAACAAGCGCTTGCAGCCGACACGCTCCGCTCGCTCCGCGTGCGGCTGAAGCGCAGGCCGTTGAACGAAAATAATAATTGGAACTGCTTCCAGCGCAATGGGTAAAGGCAGACGCGATAGAGCAAAGCGAACGGGAATAGGAACGGATTTCCTGCCCCATTCGCAGGAAGTACTCACGCGCAATTTCCAGAAGGCGATTCGCGATTCGGAGATCTGGCCACAGATGGTGGCTCAGTTTGGAGAGAAGCAGACGGAAGCACTGCTCAAGCAGTGCAAAGGCGAACTAAGACAAGGATTACCGCCGGATGAGGCCGGGAACGATCCAGAAGATTTTTGACGACCATGTTCCCGCCGTGGAGGCGGCGTATCGGCTCGACGAGCGCAGCCGCCGGGCGGCATGGAACATCCGGACCTGCCGCACCCCTGCCCAAGGGTATCACATCGACGCCTGTCCCAACGGGGACTACCGCATCCGTCTGAACAACTCCTGCCGGCATCGTGCCTGTCCGCTGTGCGGCGCGACGGAGACGGAATTGTGGTTGGAGCGCCAGTGCGCCAAGGAACTGCGTTGCCCGCACCACCAGATCGTTTTCACATCGCCGGATTCGTTGCGCGCGATCTGGCGATGGAACCGGCGATTGTTCACGAACCTGTATTTTCTGGCGGCCTGGCACTCGCTGCGTGAGCTGCTGGTCGATCCGCGCCGGCTGGGGGCCTTGCCTGGTGTCATCGCCGTATTCCAGAGTTGGGCCGACGAACTGCCGGAGCATCTGCACCTGCACTTCATTGTCACCTCGGGCGGACTCAGTCCCAAGGGCAAGTGGATCGAGGCCAACGGAGAATACCTGCTGCCCGTGCCCGTGCTGGCGGCAAAGTTCCGCGGCAAGTTTCTCGCCTACCTGCGCGCCGCGTTTGGCACGCACATTGCCGTGGGCGTCGCCAAGCCGGCCTACACCAGACTTGTGCCGCCGCCGGACATGAGCCTGCAGCAGTGTCTGAACCTGCTCAACAAACTCGGGCGGGAGAAGTGGCACGTGCAGATCGAGCCGGCCTATGCGCAGGCTGGCGCTGTCCTGAAGTATGCGGGCCGTTATATTCGGCGCGGTCCGCTCTCCGAGCGGCGCATCCGCGCCTACGACGGCCGGCGCGTTACCATCGGCTACGCTCATTCCGAAAAGCACGATCGCCCGAGCTTCACCCTCGACGCGCGGGACTTCGTCCTGCGCCTGCTCAGCCACGTGCCGGAGAAGGGCACGCACTGCGCACGGGTCTACGGGCTCTACCACAGCGCCTGCCGAGGCAAGCTTAACCAGGCCCGCTCTAAGCTTGGCCAGCCCCCTTACAATCCGGAGACCGATGTGCCCGACACCCACGAGTTGCTCCACCGCATGTTCCCCGATTTTACCGGAGACCTGTGCCCCAAGTGTCATGCCAGACTTCAAACCGTCACCGTTTGTCGCTCCGGCCCTGCGCCACCCGAGAGAAAAGCCGCATGAATCTTGCAAACTATCGCCGCGACTCAACACCATGCCAATGGGAGCAGTCTGTTAATTTCCATCTTTTTTACCCTATTTCTGCTTATTCAGGCTCCTTGGCGGCGACAAAAAATTTCCTTTTTCTATCCCGTCCAGCAATCCGCCCCCGCACCCCCTCCAAAAAGGGTCTTGACCTGGTCTTGAGAAAAATCCATATATAAGAAAAAATCGTTCAACAAGAGGATCAACCTGACGCCGGCAAACGGGATCGACTCGCTTCGCTCGACAAGTTTTATCGCGGCGCAGGTTATCCTAAACGTTCGAGCAAAGAAAATAATAATGTTGCCGTAATGCACACATTGTGACATCCTCCCGCCATGACCAAGTACAAATGGAACCCGGATAAGAACGAATTGCTCAAGCGCGCGCGGGGCATCAGTTTTGAGCAGGTGGTTTTGCATATCGAGCAGGGCGATTTGATAGACATTATTGACCACCCCGATCAAATAAAGTATCACGGCCAGAAGATTCTATTTGTCAGGATCAGAAACTATATGTTTGCAGTGCCATTTATTAAAGATGGGGATGACTGGTTTTTGAAAACCATAACGCCCAGTAGAAAAGCAACAAAGAAATATTTGGAGGAAACATGAAAAAATCACTTTATATAGATGAAGAAGAGAAGGACTTAGCAGAAGCTCTCCATCGCGGAGAATGGCGTTCCATAAGAAATGTAAAAGAAGAGATCGGAAAGCATCAGCAATACGCTAGAAATACATTGCTGAAGGATAAACGCGTGAATATCCGCATATCATCGGGCGATTTGGAGGCATT
>JAHIMN010000306.1 GCA_018896395.1 Verrucomicrobiota bacterium
CGGTAATACAGGATGCTGACCGGATTCTTGCGCTTGGATAGCTTGGACTTATCCGGATTGCGCAGGAGCGGCAGGTGGAAAAACTCCGGCGGGGTCCAGCCGAACGCCTTGTAGAGCAGGAGATGCTTGGGCAGGGAATTGATCCATTCCTCGCCCCGGATGACATGAGTGATTTCCATCAGGTGATCGTCCACAACATTGGCCAGATGATAGGTTGGGAAGCCGTTGGCCTTCAACAGCACCTGGTGATCCACCTTATTCCAGGGAATGCGGACTTCGCCGCGCAGGCCATCCTGCATGACGCATTCGCCCTCCGGGGGCACGCGCAGGCGAATCACATGCGCTTCGCCGGCCTGGATACGCCGCTTGGCTTCCTCGGCGCTGAGCGCCGCGCATTGGCCGTCGTATCCCTGGATGCCATCCTTGACGGCGGCCTGCTTGCGGCGCAAGGCCGCAAGCCGCTCCGCCGTGCAGAAACAGGGGTAGGCGGCGCCGTTAGCCACAAGTTTATGGCTGTGCTCCTGATAGATCGCGGTCCGTTCGCTTTGCCGATAGGGGCCATGGGGGCCGCCATTATCCGGGCCTTCGTCCCAACACAGGCCGACCCATTGGAGCGCGTCCAAGATGGCCTGTTCGGATTCGCGGGTGAAGCGCACCTGGTCGGTATCCTCGATCCGCAGGATGAACTGTCCGCCATGGTGTTTGGCGAAGGCGTAGTTGAAAAGGGCGATATAGGCCGTGCCGATATGCGGCGCCCCCGTGGGCGAAGGCGCGATGCGTGTGCGGACTTTCATGGGTCAACTTCTCCTGTTGCTTTGTACTATGCAAAAAAAAGAAACGCAACTCAATGGAAAAAATCCGGGAAGAAGCGCAAACCAAGACGGCCGCCGCGTCTATGGATCACTTCTTAACACAGGCAAACAATTGTTACACCTTAATTTCGCGGTTGCAAAATCAAGGTATTAACAGGAGGCTTGCAAAAATGATTTATGAACCCAAAACCAGTTGTCTTGGACAGTAATGATAAAAATTGACTCAAATATATGCATTCGGTATATTTTCAACAGTTAAACGCAAGAGTTTTGCAATGCGTTCTCCCGCCATGGATTCAAGAAACTGTAAGGAGTCAATTGCCATGCGTAGGACAGGAATGCTGATTGGTATCGCGGCGGCGGGCTTGGCGGCGGCGATCTCGGTGGCGGGGGTCGAAATCAAGATTTCAGCGCCGGGCACCGGCAGTGCGGCGCCCCTGTTGACACTCAAAGCCTATGGCTACGTCAAGCTGGATGCGGCCTATGACAGCCAGAAAACCTCCGCCGGCGACTTGATGTTTTATGTCCTGCCGAAAGTCAACGGGGAAAGCGACAACGAATTTAATATGACCGCCCGGGAAACGCGGCTGGGCTTGGAACTGGCCGGGCCGGACATGGAAGGCCTGAAGACCACCGGTAAGATCGAAACGGATTTCTACGGCGGCAATACGGCAAATTCCCCCAACCTGCGTCTGCGCCTGGCCTATCTGGATTTGGCCATGCCGTGGGGCACGTCGGTGCGCGCCGGTCAGGATTGGGAAACCTTCATTACCGTAATTCCGCGCATCGTGAACTTCTCCTACCTGGCCGACAGCGGCGCGCTGGGCCTGCGCCGGCCGCAATTCCGTGTGACCCAGGAAATCCCCATATACAATAAGACAAAACTGGTGGCCAAGATAGCCGCCGCGCGCACGATCGGCGAGGACATTGATGGCGGCATGCAGGACGACGGTGCCGATTCCGGCTATCCTTCCCTGCAATATAATCTTTGCCTGGAAACGCCCCTGCTGATCTCCCGGCCGGCGAAGTTCAGCGTGTCCGGCCACTGGGGCAATGAAACCGTGGACCAGACGGTCAGCAATCAGGTCGTGAACAGCGATGCCAATGACTACAATACCTGGTCGGTGATCGGCAGTATTATTCTTCCGGTACACGCGAAGGTTGCGTTGGAAGGCACCATTTGGCAGGGTGAAAATCTGGATACGTATTATGGTGGCATTGGGCAGGGGATCAACAAGACGCTCCAGAAGGGGATCGGCGCCAAGGGCGGCTATATTCAGTTAATAACCGATTTGACCGAAAAGCTGAACTGGAACCTGGCGTACGGGGTAGACGATCCGGATAACCAGGACCTTAACGCGGGTAACCGCTCTAAAAACCAGATGGTTTTTACCAGCGTCTACTACAAGATCACATCAGCCGTCACAGCGGCAATCGAATATTCCTACATGACCACATCCTATAAGGATCAGGCGAATGCGGCCAACAATCGTGTCCAGGGCGCGATGATTTATAAGTTCTGAGCCAAGCCGTTAGTGCCTCCGTGGTGAGGTTGGTTTTATCTGTGTCAAGCAGTGTAATCGGCAGGCACGTTTTGAGACTGTTTGGGTTGCGGGCAAGGCCCGCGTTGGTATTTTAAAAGAAAGGGAGGCTCCCATGGCTAAAACCGCCGCGCGTCATATCCTGGTTCGCACGCAACATGAATGTGAAGCCCTCAAACAACAAATTGAAGCCGGAGCGGATTTTGCCGCCTTGGCCCAAAAGCATTCGCAATGTCCTTCCGGAAAGCAGGGGGGCGACCTGGGCACATTTTCCAAGGGCCAGATGGTCAAGGAATTTGGCCAGATTGTGTTCAGCGAGGTGATCGGCAAGGTTCACGGTCCGGTGCAGACCCAGTTCGGGTTCCATCTGATTGAAATCACCAGCCGAACCGAATAACTCCGACGCGAAAGACATTTTTACCACGGATATCACGGATGACACTGATATCAGCCCAGCTATTAGGCCGCTTAATTATCTACATTTAACCTTTGTTATCCGTGCCATCCGTGTAATCAGTGGTGAGTAGTTGCTAAATATCAAAGCCGGTACCATGACCAAGTGGCTGATCATTGACGGCTATAACCTGATCCACCGGACCGGTGACCAGTCGGGCCGGTTACCACGCGACCTGGCCGGCAAGCGTCGGCGTCTCATTCAATTGCTGGAAAAAACGGTCGGCATCCTGGCCGAGCGCATCACGGTGGTTTTTGACGGTCGCTCCGGTGGCGATGGCCACTCCGGTGACGGGCCTGATGAACAAGAAAGTTCGGTCGTGGAAGTGCTGTTTTCCCCCAGGGATAAAACAGCCGATACGGTTATTGAACAACTGGTGTTTCAGGCTGGGCTGGCGGGTAAGCCCGCCTGCAACGCTGTGCGTAGCACTGCGGGCAGGATCGTGGTGGTCACCTCCGACCGACTCGAACGCGAAACCACGGAAGGGGCCGGCGCCGAAACCATGGCCTGTTCAGTATTCCTCGATCAATTAAATGAGACCCTCGCCAGGATCGAGCGGGAGTTGCGCTCGCTGGGCGCCGCTCAGCATCCGGCCACACCCTTGGGCCATCCGTTTTCCGAGCTGGATATCAATAAACCCGGCGAGACTTAGGGAGCGTAAAATCACTACAGATTGTGGTTGCATTATTCTGTTACCCCTGGTATGGTATAAGAAA
>JAHIMN010000034.1 GCA_018896395.1 Verrucomicrobiota bacterium
GAACCGTGAACCATGCCAGAATAGCCCTCTCTTTATCCTTTGTCAATCGGGCTGAGGCGCCCAGTCACCGACCTTTTTTATCTTGACTTGAGATGGGTTTACCATAGTTTGTTCCTTTTAAATAAACGGATTGCTATTAAAAACAGGCCGGTAAACGTCAGGGCCGGTCGGCGGCATGCGTTGTAATTATAACCAGGAACGTGTTCGTGATTAACATTGTTCAGATCGGCTTGGGACCGTTGGGACAGATAGCCGTTCGCTTCGCGCTGGAGCGTGGGACGATCCGGATTGTGGGCGCGGTGGACCCGGCACCGGATAAAACCGGACAGGATCTCGGCGTGGTGTGCGGACTTAAGCCTCGCGGACTCATCGTGCAAGCCAATCTGGCGGCGGCCTGCCGGGGAAAGAAACCCGTTGTGGCCGTACTGACGACGGTTTCCAGTCTAAGCCGGCTGGAGCCGCAGGTGCGGGAGCTGGCCGAGGCAGGCCTGCACATCGTTTCCACCTGTGAGGAATTGGCGTTCGCCTGGAAGACTCAGCCGCAGATCGCCAAACGCCTGGACGCCATCTGCAAGCAACACGGCGTGGCCTGCGTCGGCACGGGGGTTAATCCCGGCTATCTCATGGATTTTCTGCCGTGCATCCTAACGGCGGTCTGCCAGCGCGTGGATCGTATCCGTATTTCCCGGTTTCAGGATGCCTCGCCGCGTCGAATTCCATTCCAGCAGAAAATTGGCGCCGGCCTGACTTTGGCGGAGTTTAGGAACAAGGTGGCCGCAGGGACACTCCGGCATGTCGGACTCACGGAATCCATGCACATGATCGCCCGCCACCTGGGGTGGACGCTGGACCGAACGACGGAATCGCTGAACCCGATCATTGCCGACCGGGAAATCCGCTCCGGCTATAAGCCCATCCGGCGAGGCCAGGCGTGCGGAGTGGAACAGATCGGACGCGCCAAATGCAAGGGCCGGGAAGTCTTAAAGCTTCATTTCCGTGCGGCCGTGGGCGAGCGCGAATCATTCGACCGGGTGGAGATTGACGGCAAACCGTCCTTTACATCCCTGATCTCCGGTGGTATTAACGGGGACATCGCATCCTGCGCGATCACGATTAACGCCATCCGTTCCATCGTAAAGACCGCGCCGGGCTTGCGGACCATGATTGATCTGCCGCCCGTGGGATTCACGGCGGCGTTTTGAAAGCAAAATACTTTGACCACGGATTGCACTGATGGCACGGATGAGAACAAGAAATGACTGGATTAGTTCTCCCTATATCCGTGTTATCCGTGGTAAAATCTTGCTGAAAAAATCCGAAAAATAAGCATTTCTTGTGGAGGGAAGATTTCATGTTTGAAGGCGCCTATACCGCAATTGTCACCCCGTTTACCAAAGATAACCGGGTGGACTACGGCAAATTCAAAGAGCTGATCGAACTGCAAATCCATGGCGGAATGGACGGCATTGTGCCCGTCGGCACGACGGGGGAATCCCCCACCCTGGATAACGAGGAACATAAAAAAGTCATCGAGACCGCCGTGGAAACCTGCCGTGGCCGAATCAAAGTCATTGCCGGCACCGGCGCCAATTCCACCAGCGAGGCCTTGGAACTCACCGGGTTTGCCCTGCGACTGGGCGTGGACGGCACGCTCCAGGTGTCACCCTATTACAACAAACCAAACCAGGAGGGGCTTTACCGCCATTTCAGCGCCATCGCCGATCTTGGTCTGCCGGTGATCCTATACAATATTCCCGGTCGCTGTGGCGTGGAAATCGCGCTGGACACTGTTGCCCGGCTGGCACAACATCCGAATATCAAAGCCGTCAAGGAGGCCGCCGGCAGTGTGTCGCGCGTGAGCCAGATCCTGGCGCTATGCGATCTGTGCGTACTCTCCGGTGACGATCCACTGATGCTACCCATGATGGCGGTGGGCGCCAAGGGCGTCATCAGCGTAGCCGGCAATGTCGCGCCCAAACCCGTGGCCGACCTGGTTCACGCCGCGCTGGACGGGCGCTGGCAAGACGCCCAACGCCTGCACCAAACTTATTTCCAGTTGTTCAGCGACATGTTTCTTGATACCAACCCCATCCCGGTTAAAGCGGCCCTGGCGATGATGGGCCGAATCGAAGAAACGTATCGTTTGCCCCTATGTGCCATGAGTCCGGCCCTTAAAAACCGTCTGGCC
>JAHIMN010000035.1 GCA_018896395.1 Verrucomicrobiota bacterium
GTTACGGCCGCCACGGTGGTCGCCCGCGAATATTGTAACCTGCATGGTCTCTGGAAAGCGTAAGCCCCGCATCCGCTTACCACGATAGCCGGCCTCCGGCTACATGGCCATAAAAAGATACGCTTATGAATGCCCGCCAAATCGTCAACGGCGTGTATTGGATGGGCGCCCAGGACTGGAACCGGCGGCTGTTTGATGCGCTGATTCCCCTGCCCAAGAGCACACCCGGCTACACTACGGGCGGACTGCAATGGGGCCCCTACGGACGGTCCGCTAACCCAAAACTGGAGCCTGTGGGTGTGACCGAGGACATGCTGGGTGTGGCCCGCCATCACGGTATCCACATTGCCCGCGCCGCCAAGGCGTTGAAAGGCGTAAAAATATTCGGGTAACCGGCAAGATTGTTTTCAATCAGGCGGCTAACGCCGCAACTGTTTTATGTAGAGCCGACCCCGCCTTGTGCGGGGTAAACTTTATGCTTGCCACGCCTAAGGCGTGGTCGGCTATTTTCGGCACAGAATAGCCGGTATAAAACCGGCTCTACCCGGATTGAAATTCCTATAAAGTAAATTATCCCAAGCAAGATGATTTTTCTTCATTCTGCATTCTGCATTCTACATTCTGCATTTCTCAATAGTCCCGTTTCATCAGGCTCCGGCGCCCGGCCAGCAGGGGCAGAAGCACGGCCGCCAGGGTAATGCCGATCAGCCAGACCGTCGCCGCCGCCGTACCCTCACGCAGGACTCGGAGCCCGATCCGGCCCTGCGTGTAGTAATGGTAGAGCACGCCGAACGGCAGGATGGCCGCGGCCATGTAAGCCAGGCTCAACACCAGGTTGAGCGTGCCACCAAAGCCAGAAATGATCGCCATCGGATTGCGCTGTTTCAGGTCGAGAAACACGGCGCCCAGCCCGATAGCCAGTCCGCAAAGGCCCAGCGACATCGCCACGGCCAGGCCCATCGCCGTCACCCAAACCCGCCAGCCAACGTCCAACAAGGCGGTGGACACGGCCATTAAGACAACGCTGATGGTCAGCATGCCGGCCAGGGATGCCAGAAACTTGATTTTCAACACCCGTCCCATAGTGGTCGGCGCGAGTCCGATCAGCCAGAACGCCTGACCTTCCAAACTCAACTGTGGATAGATGAACCGGGAACAGAACGAACACATAACGGCCGAGAGACTGAACATGTTGAGGAATACGATCAGGTTTCGCCACACGGCCGACAACAGATGGTAGTGCAGATTGCGGAGGTTGAAGAAATACAGGGCCAGCAGGCCGAAAAAAAGAAGCCCTTGAATCCACTGGGCCGGATCGCGCAAAAGGGTGCGCATGTCCTTGACGACCAGGGCACGGGCATCGGGAGCCAGGAAGGCCAGACGCGTTTCCAGCGCCATCGCCCGGCAGGCCCGCCGGGCGCGCCGGCCAACCGCGCGGGTCCGTTGCCAGGCTTGGACGAACCAGGCGTTGCCGACGCCCTCGATTAGGAGGCCGACCATCAGGACGTTGGCCAGCAGGACCCCGAACAACAGGCCTCCCCTTAACCACTGGTTGCGGGATAACGCCATAATCCCTTCGGCCACCCAGGCGCTCGGCCACAGCCGAAAAGCCGCCAGCTTCAGCCCGGGCACAAACCGCTCCAGAATAAAGGCCGCGTCGTCAGTCACCGGCCTGCCTGCGCCGGCCAGCATCCAGACCACAAAACCGATCAACACCAGGAAGGCGGCTCCGACCCAGACCTGCGGCCGCCAGCGCGGCGCCCAGCGCAGGATCAGGAGCGTGAGGAGCGTGCCCACTCCGGCATACAACAGGACAAACGGGATCGAAAAAAGAAACGTCCAAAGTATAAAGATCACCGAAAGACGCTCGTGCCAGGCGAAGGCGCCAATGAACGGAATGATGATAAAAAAGAAAGCCCAGGATGAAATCAGAGTCGTTTCCAGCCATTTGTGCAATAGAATCTCACCGGGCACGAGCGGTCGGCACAGCAGAAAGGGAATTTCCTCCGAATGAAAGACCGTGGTATAGGTCGTGATGATGTTGGAAAGAATCAGCATGAGGCCCAGGCCAAAAAAGAACAGCGCAAAGAGATGGTGGATAAGCATCACTCCGATTCCGCCCAGGGCGCTGAGGAACCGGAATCCGTCTAAAAACAGATACCAGAGACCGGCCAGCAAGCCCCCGGCAAACATCAGGATAAAAACGACTTTGAAGACCGACTGTTCGCGCGCCAAAGTCCGCAGGTTGCGTAGGACGCGTTGGTCTTTTCTTAATAAGGCCGCCAGGGCATGCATAAATGATAAGAATGGTTTCCGCCATAGGCGGATCCGCCTTCGGCGGAAATGGTTGATGTTCTTCGTTCTGATCTCTGACCTCTGATCTCTGACCGCTGACTTCTATCTTCTGTTCCGACATTACTCCCGTACCATGGGCACGAAGCGAACGGGGAGGTCATCTTCCTGTTCCACCCGGCCGCGCTGTTTGCGCAGGATAACCAGGCGCTGGAAACCGCGGCCCA
>JAHIMN010000036.1 GCA_018896395.1 Verrucomicrobiota bacterium
AAACCGTCTGGCCGATACCCTACGGAAGGTGAAATTGATCTAATTAAATGCACAGGAATTTCAATCCGTGTAGAGCCGGTTTTACACCGGCTATGATAGCCGACCACGCCTTAGGCGTGGCAAGCATAAAGTTTACCCCGCACAAGGCGGGGTCGGCTCTACATAAAACAGTTGCCGCCTTAGGCGGCCTAATTGAACGTAAGGAATTTTAAAGTTGGTAGGAGGGGCGCTACCCAGGCTCCGCCGGAGCGCTTCGCCGAGGCGAGCGCGCCGCGACCGTCGCTGCACACCCGCCTGCAACGCTGTGCGCCCGCCCGCAGCACTTCGCGCAGCGATGTGGGCAGGTAGCACTGCGGGCAGGTAGTGCGCCTCCCACATGAAATAGTTGCCACAGGCCTAATTTTTTTTAAAAGGAACGACAGCATGCCAAATACAAACCATCCACCAGCCAAACTGAAGATAGCCATCCTGGGCGCGGCTGGGCGCATGGGGCAATCCCTCATCCGGTGCGCATTCCGTTTGCCGAACCTGCACCTGGTTGGGGCCGTGGAAGCGGAGCAATGTCCGCTCTTGGGAAAAGACATCGGGATCATCGCGGGTATCGCGGATATCGGCGTACTCTTGACGGCCGACAGCCGCAAGGCTTTTCTGAAAGCGGACACACTTTTGGATTTCAGTTTCCCCTCGGCCACCGCCAGGCATGCGACGCTGTCGGCAGAACTGAAGAAACCCATGGTTATCGGCACCACCGGCTTAAACGGAGCGGAAACGGAGACCATCCGGAAAGCCGCCGCCCATATTCCTATTGTTTGGGCGCCCAACATGAGCCTGGGAATGAATCTCCTGTTTGCCATGGTCAAGAAAACCGCCGGCGCCCTGGGCGACTACAATATCGAGATCATCGAGACCCATCACCGCCACAAGAAAGATTCGCCGAGCGGGACCGCCCTGCGGCTGGCGGAAACGGCCGCCGCCGCGCGCGGCCTCAAACTGGACGACGTAGCGGCCCATGGCCGGCAGGGCCTGGTGGAGGAACGTCCGGCGGCGCAAATCGGCATTCACGCCGTGCGGGCAGGCGACGTGGTGGGCGATCATACCATTCTCTTCGCCACCGAGGGGGAACGGCTGGAGTTGACCCACCGCGCAAGCAGTCGCGAATGTTTCGCAATGGGCGCCCTGCGCGCGGCCGCATGGGTGGCCGAGCGCAAGCCGGGACTTTACAGCATGCTGGACGTCCTGGACATCAAGGAATAAAACTCATGGAAGTGGGACTGAGCCTGGGAAGCAATATGGGGGATCGGCTGGCGCATTTAAAAAATGCCAAGGCCATTATTCTGGACAGTCCCGGCATCGTGGCGGCAGATCAATCGCCGGTTTATGAGACGGAGCCGGTGGATGTGCCCCCGGAATTCCAGGCGCTTAATTTTCTGAATGCCATCCTGATCGTCAAGACGCTGATTCCCCTGTCCCAGCTTATGCGGACGTTTCAGTTCATGGAGCAGAAAATCGGCCGTGTGCCAAACACGGTAATAAACGCGCCCCGCCCCATGGATATTGACATTATTTATGCGGACGGCCTGCAGGTCCAGGAACAGCACATTGTAATCCCCCATCCGCATTGGCAAGAGCGCCGGTTCGTGGTCCAGCCCTTGTGCGATGTCCGGCCAGACTTGGTAATTCCGGGCCAAACCGGCACGGTCGCCGACGTGCTTGCCGGCCTGAGCGATCCGCACAAGGTAATTTTGTTTGCAAAGAAATGGTAGTTAAAACAGAGGTCAGAAAACAGAGGTCAGAGATCAGAAGTCAGAGGTCCGCAAGAAACAGAGAGACAAAGATAACTATGGCAAGTACGAGTTATGTAAAATACAATTTTTACCTCAGACCGCCGAACTCTGATCGCTGACCGCTGATCGCTGACCTCTATCTCAATATCGGACATGCACCATGCCCACCGAATCCAAATGGACTGCCGGCAAAATCAAGGCCCTCAAAGGCCGTGAAAAATTCGCCTGCCTGACGGCCTATGACTACACCACTGCGCGACTGCTCGACGAAGCGGGCCTGCCACTACTGCTGGTGGGTGACTCCCTGGCCATGACGATGCTTGGCTACGCCGACACCTTGCCGGTGACAATGGAGGCGATGCTTCATCATACGGCCGCCGTGGCACGCGGCGTCAAGTCCGCCCTGGTTGTGGCCGACATGCCCTTCATGTCCTACCAGGCGTCCATTTCACAGGCCATTGAAAATGCCGGCCGCTTCGTCAAGCAAGCCGGCGCCGACGCCGTGAAAATCGAAGGCGGCGCCTTCCGCACGCCCACGATAAAAGCGCTCATTGAAAACGGCATACCGGTGTTAGGCCACATCGGGCTCACGCCGCAGAGCATTCATGCCATGGGCGGCTATAAAGTCCAGGGGAAAAAACCGGCCGAAGCTCAAGCTCTCTTGCACGATGCCCAGGTGCTGGCCGAGGCCGGCGTATTTGCCATGGTCCTCGAATGTATGCCGCCGGCCCTCGGCGAGGAAATTACCCGGACCGTTCCGACGCCGACCATCGGCATCGGCGCCGGCCCCCATTGCGACGGCCAGATTCTCGTCACGCACGACCTGCTCGGACTCTTCAGCGAGTTCACCCCGAAATTTGTCAAACGCTATGCCAACCTTGGCGCCGAAATGAAAAAGGCCTTCGAAGCCTACAAGGCCGATGTCGCAAAGGGAACCTTCCCCGGGACCGAACACTGTTATTGATAACGAACCGTGACTGCTCAAGCGGTATATCCAAAAACATTTTGACCACGGATATCACGGATAACACTGATAAGGGAAAGAAAATCCATTCATATGTCCTTTGTCATTTTAATTTCATCTGAATCAGAAGTACCCGTACCATCCCTGGCCGAGCTTGGGCAGGCCGTGTAATCAGTGGTAAATAGTTATTTTCTGTTTTTTTTGCGCGGGACCGAATCCTCGGCTGGGGCCGGCTCCGCGGCGCTCGTCGCGGCGGGCTGCACCAGTTGAACGGCCAGGCGCTCGTCCTTGATATCCACGACAATAGTGGCGCCTTCCACCGGACCTTCCGAAAGCAGGAGCCGGGCAATGGGTGTTTCCAATTCCTGCTGGAGGAAACGCTTCAGCGGACGTGCGCCGTAAACGGGATCGTAGCCATTGCGGGCCGCAAACCGCTTGGCGGCTTCGGTCAGCTCCAGTTTGACCCGGCGCTCTTGCAGGCGCTGGCACAATTCAACCACCTGGAGATCCACGATCTTCTCCAGCTCCTCCTCGGTCAACGGCTTGAAAAGCACAATATCGTCCACCCGGTTCAGGAATTCAGGCCGGAACTGCTGACGCAGGGCCGCCATTACTTGCTTACGGACCTCTTCCGAAATATGGCCGGCGCGGTCAATACCCTCGAACAGGTAGTTGGAACCGATATTGCTGGTCATGATGATCACGGTGTTTTTGAAATTCACCGTGCGGCCATGGGAATCCGTCAGGCGGCCTTCATCCAGGAGCTGGAGCAGGATGTTGAACACATCCGCGTGGGCTTTTTCGATTTCATCAAACAGGATGACGCAATACGGCTTGCGGCGGACGGCTTCGGTCAACTGGCCGCCCTCCTCGTAACCGATATAACCGGGCGGCGAGCCGACCATGCGCGAGACCGAATGTTTTTCCATATACTCGCTCATGTCAATACGCACCATGTTTTCCTCGGTATCGAACAGGGCCGCCGCCAGGGCTTTGGCCAGCTCGGTCTTGCCGACGCCCGTGGGCCCCATGAAAATGAAGGAGCCGATCGGCCGCTGGGGATTTTTAATGCCACTGCGCGCACGCATGACGGCATCGGCCACGGCCTGCACGGCCTCGTCCTGGCCGATCACCCGCTCGTGCAAAACCTGGTCCAGGCGCAGGAGCTTCTCACGCTCGCCTTCCAGCAGGCGGGTCAGCGGGATTTTGGTCCAGCGCGAAACGACCTCGGCTATTTCCTCCTCGGTCACTTCCTCGCGCAGGAGCGGCGCCGCTCCGGATTCCGCGGCGGCGTCCAGCGCCTTCACTTTCTTTTCCAATTCCGGAATCACGCCGTGGCGCAGTTCGGCCACTTTTTCCAGGTTATAGGCGCGCTCGGCTTCTTCGCATTCGCGGCGGACCTTCTCGAGTTTTTCACGCAGGGCCTGCTTTTTGCCAAGGGCATTTTTCTCGTTGTCCCAGCGCGCACGCATGGCGTCGGCCTGCGATTTCAGTTCGGCCAGATCCTTGCGCAAAACTTCCAACCGCTCGCGGCTGGCCTTGTCCTTTTCCTTTCTGAGCGCCGTTTCCTCAATCTCCAGGCGCATCACCTTGCGCGTAATCTCGTCGAGCTCGGCCGGCATGGAGTCAATTTCCGTGCGGATCGAGGCACAGGCCTCGTCCACAAGGTCAATGGCCTTGTCCGGCAAAAACCGGTCGCTGATATAGCGATTGGAAAGCACCGCGGCGGCGACCAGGGCTGCATCCTGGATGCGCACGCCGTGATGGATCTCGAAACGTTCGCGCAGCCCGCGCAGGATCGAAATCGTGTCTTCCACCGACGGCGCCTCAACCAGCACCGGCTGGAAACGCCGCTCCAGGGCGGCGTCCTTTTCCACGTGTTGCCGGTATTCGTCCAATGTCGTGGCCCCGATGCAGTGCAGTTCGCCGCGGGCCAGCATGGGTTTGAGCATGTTGCCGGCGTCGGTGGAGCCTTCCGTGCGCCCCGCGCCGACGATGGTATGCAATTCGTCAATGAAGAGGATGATCCGGCCCTCGGCCGATTTTATTTCATTGAGCACCGCCTTGAGGCGCTCCTCGAACTCACCGCGGAATTTGGCCCCCGCCAGGAGCGAACTCATGTCGAGCGAAAAAATGGTATGGTCCTTGAGACCTTCCGGAACATCGCCGTGCACAATGCGGTGGGCCAGGCCATCCACGATGGCGGTCTTGCCCACGCCCGGTTCGCCGATGAGCACGGGATTGTTTTTGGTTTTGCGCGAGAGAATGCGGATCACACTGCGGATTTCCTGGTCACGCCCGATCACCGGGTCCAGTTTGCCCTGGCGCGCCAGGGCCACGAGATCCATGCCGTATTTCTGCAGGGCCTCGTAAGTGCCTTCCGGATTGGCGCTCGTCACGCGCTGGTTTCCGCGCACGGCGGTCAGCGCTTCCAGGAACCGGGCGTGTGTCACGCCCACCTCTTTCAAGATACGTCCGGCGGGCGCATTGTTATCCTCGTCAATCAAGGCCAGCAGAAGATGCTCGACCGACACGTAATCGTCCTTCAGGCGCTTGGCTTCGTCGGAGGCTTTCAGCATCAGCCGGTTCAGGCGCCGGGTGATATACACTTTGCCCTGTTCCGTGCCGCCGCCGCTGACGCGCGGGCGTTTATCCAGTTCCTGCTCCAAGCGCGCCTTCAGTGCCGGTACGGAGACGCCCAAGCGTTCCAACAGGCACGGTGTCAGGCCATCACTCTGGTCGAGCAAGGCGGCCAGGAGATGCTCGCCATCCACTTCCTGGTGGCCGTAACGCAGGGCCAGGGCCTGGGCGGCCTGCATGGCTTCCTGCACCTTCTGCGTGGTTTGATTCAAGTCCATAACAACCCCTTTTATAGTTCACAAGTTCAATCAGGGTGCAGCTCCTGCGGCCGGCGCGTGCGGTACGCCTTTGTATTCCTTGAAGGCCTCCAGCAATTGCCGGAATGAAGTTGGCTTGTATTTTTCAAAACTTTCTTCGTCCATGTAAACGAAGTCGTACTCCAAGTCTGTCTGCACACGGTTGATGTCTTCGCACCATTGCCGCAGCCGCGCCATCTTCAGCGGCACGTCCAAATCTTCCTGCCCTTTGGTTTCGACAATGACAATCCGCTTGTCGGACAGCTTGACCATAAAATCCGGGTAGTAGTTGGAAATGTCGCCTGCGGCGTTCACATAATCCAGTTTGAAATGGACGGCCAGGTAGTTCTTCGCATAAGAAACCACGTCGTTGCAATCCTCCAGGAATGCGGCAAACCGAAGCTCCAGTCGGCTATCGCCGATGATTCGGTTGAAAACGCTTTTCTTCGGGACAAGGTAGCCCTGGTCCCTGGCTACAAAAGGCCGGGTCCGGCG
>JAHIMN010000037.1 GCA_018896395.1 Verrucomicrobiota bacterium
CCTATCCACCGCCAAGAGGATGTGTGGCAAGTAATGTGTGGGGGTAACAAAATTGATGTTGTGGCATCCCATTTTCTGAAGACGCAACATCATGGCCGCCAGTTCCTCAATGCTCCGCGGTTCACCCGCGCCTCCCTGGCTGATTTCCCAGTTGATGCAGAACACACATCGCAAACTGCAGTTGGCAAAAAAGACCGTTCCTGACCCTCCTTTCCCGACCAGGGGTTTCTCTTCCCCGAAATGCGGGTGAAATGAAGATATCTCCAGTTGGGAAGACGCCTGGCAAAATCCCCTGTTTCCCTTGAGACGGTTCGTTCCGCATTGGCGCGGGCAGAGCCGGCAGTTTTCCATCATGTTCCACAGTTCTTCTCCTCTTTTCTGCAACACGCCCTTCCTGTGCAGTTTCAGATAAGAGGGGTCGAAGCCGGATCCGGTCACCTGCGTTTTCGTGGATGCAGTACCCGTGCGTTCCGGCGCTCTCCTGCGAAAAAAAACGAACCATGAGGCGAACCCCGACAAGACCAGACCTGCGCACCATTTAAGGAAAGTCCTTCTTGAGGCTGTTTTCATGCTACACTTCCCCGAGCGAGCCGACGCAGACTCACATGCGCCTTGCCATCCCAAGCTTAAGAACTCTAATATTATATGTATCAGCAATTCTGCAGCAGGGTCAAGCTCGAATTGCGTAGTGAGGAATCGGCCGAATTGACTCGGCGCTTTATATGAATGCGCAGGGGGTCGTCGACGTTCGCCTTGGCTTCCGCGGACCAAAGGACGGGACTCCAGACTCCAAGAATGCAGCGGTCTTTCCAAGTGAATTCAGGCCGCACCATGCGGGCTTGCCGGTGTCTGGCCGCTTGTGTATTGTCCCTGCATGGGAATGCGTCCGCCGAAAAGGTGAGGAGCTTCGACAATATCGAGCCAAGGAAAGAGAACATGTGCCGTTGGGGAGCTGTGTGAGCACAAACGCGCGAGAGTCAATCGGCCCGTTGCGTGATCACGAAGCCTCGACCGGGGTAAATGAAACGCCCTTGCGTCGGCAACTCGGCTTAACCGATTGCATTCTTCTGGTAATCGGCACCATGGTGGGCACGGGGATTTTTCTGACCACCGGCAGCGTGGCTGGAGTGCTTCATTCTCCATACCTTGTGCTCGTCGCCTGGTTGCTCGGCGGGTTTTTCGCTTTGGCCGGCGCCCTGACTTACGCGGAATTGAGCGCTTGTTTTCCGCAGTCCGGCGGGCACTATGTTTTCATGCGGGAAGCCTATGGTCCTTTCTGGGGATTTCTCGACGGATGGCTGTCCTTCGTGGTGAGTTTTCCGTGTTTCCTGGCGTTCATGGCCATGGGGCTTTCAGAATATGCGGGCTTCTTCTGCCCCGCGCTAACCGCTGAGCATGCCGTGATCCGGTTCAGCCTGGCCGGGGCGGCAGTTACGATTCATGGCGGACATCTCACAGCTCTTGCGGTCATTACGGTTCTCACCGTTTTGAACTGCCTGGGCCTGCGCGCCGGCCGGAACGTGCAGAACACATTAACCGTGCTGAAGATCGGGTGCCTGGTCTTTTTACCCGCGCTGATTTTTGCATCGGGCAAAGGAAGCTGGTCACACTTCGCATTCCCGGAGGACGTTTTCAGCGGGGGTTTGTTTCCGGCCATGGCTGGCGCGCTGATCGGCGTCACCTTTGCCTATTCCGGTTGGGACGCTTCGACCTACATGGCGGGGGAAGTGCGTCGACCGCGGCAGTCTGTTCCGCGTTCCCTGGCCGTTGGCACCGTGCTCGTCACGGCTCTTTACCTCATCTTCAACCTCGCGCTGCTCTACCAGGTGCCGGCCTCAAGAATGTCTGTGACGGGAAACGTGACACAGGAAGCCGCAGAGGGCGTTCTTGGCCGCGCAGGCGCAGGTATCACTTCGGGAATTGTCTTGGTCACTATTCTTGGAGCAATCAACGCCACCATCATGATCGGCCCGCGGGTGTACTACGCCATGGCCACAGACGGCTTGTTCTTTCGGAGATTGTCCCGCGTGCATCCGCGGTTCAAAGTTCCCGCGATGGCTATTATCGCGCAGGGCGTATGGACGTGCGTTATCATCATGACCGGCACCTTCGCCGGGCTCCTTACCTATACGGTATTTGCTCTTCTCGTGTTATCCACCCTGACCGCCGCCGCCGTATATGTATTGCGGGTGCGCCGTCCTGAAATTGCGCGGCCCTACCGGGTATGGGGTTACCCCGTGATACCAGCGATCTATTGCGTGGGCTCACTGAGCATCCTTGCCAATATGCTCATACAAAGCCCCCTACAGTCGGCCGCCAGCCTCGTGGCGATGGGCTTGGCCGTACCAGTCTACCGGTACTGGCGATCCCGATGGATGCCCGGGACCTGAAGCAGTATCGGACATGGCCGTACTCGCCCAGACACGAGATTGCCGCGTCAGCGCGCGGTTGCCGTATTTGATATTCAGCCCCCCCATACGAACCAGACCAGCAGGCTGGCGGCGGTGACGGAAACCAGCGTGAACGGGAGGCCGATCCGGCTGAATTCCCAGAAGCTGACCTTATGGCCAGTCTTCTTGAGCAACCCCATGGTGACGATGTTGGCCGATGCGCCAATGGGCGTGATGTTGCCGCCGATACTGGCGCCCAACAGGAGCGCAAAGAGAAACAGGGTCGGTTCCATGCCCAGCTTGTGCGCGATCAGGATGGCCACCGGCAACATGGCGGCCAGGAACGGCACGTTGTCAATAAAGGCCGAGAGCAGGACCGACACGACGATCAGGAATACATAGCCAAACAGAAGATTGCCGCCGATCATTCGCGACATGGCCGTGGCGATGGTTTCGGTCCAGCCGGTGAGGGTCAGACTACCCACCAGGACAAACACGCCCACGAGAAAGAAGGTGGTATCCCAGTCGAGCGCCTTGAGGCGGTGCACGAAGGGACGGCGATGGTAAAACATGTCCAGGCCGATGCCGATGCCGGCGGCCACCAGGCAAAGGATGCCGGCCAGATAACTGAAATCGGCGTCGAAAAACGAAGACAAGGTCAGGGCGCCGATCAGTGCGATCAGGAGGATCGTGGGAAACCAGGTTTTAATTTTTTCCGATAACGGCAGTACGGTCTGTTGCCGATGCGCCCGGAAGAGCCAGGCCAGGTAAACCAGGGAGGCCAGCGCGCCCAATTCGACGGCGAAAAATATGCTGGGCCGGCCCTTGTAGAAAAAGAAATCCATGAAATTCATCTTGGCGAACCCGGCCAGGAGCATGCTGGGCGGGTCGCCGATCAAGGTGGCCGCGCCCTGCAAATTGGAGGAAACGGCGATGGCGATCAGCAGGTTGACCGGGGAAATTTTTAGTTTTTCGGCTAAGGCCAGGGCAATGGGAGCAATGATCATGACCGTGGCCACGTTTTCGACAAAGGCCGAAATCCCCCCGCTAAGCAGGCAGATGAACAGCATGGCCATGCGCGTGCTGGGCGCGCGTTGCACAATCTGCTCGGCCAGGTAAGCCGGCATCCGGCTTTCGATGAACAGGTCGGCCAGCACCAGGGTGCCCACAAAAATACCCATGACGTTCCAGTTGACGGCCAGAAACGCCTGGGCCGGCGTCAACGTGCCGGTCAACAACACTAGGAACGCTCCCGCGATAGCCACCCAGGTCCGCCGGCGCGGCAGGATAATGAACAGGCTATAGGCCGCGATAAAGATAATCAGCGCAATCAGTTTGGCGTCCATGGGCGCGTGTTTTCCCTTGCAGGATTAATAAAACGAGAACCACTGTACCAAGCGGTCTGGAATAATCCATAAGAAATGGATGGCTCCCAACCAATCGTCGTTTTAATTTGTTGGACGAAACCGGGAAAGCGATATAGTATTACTTTTAGATCGCATATTTTCTGGGAGAATAACCATGGCAATCAAAGTCAATATCATTAAAAAAGAAGCGGGGCACTTTGTAGTCGCTGTCGAGGGCCGGCTGGATTCGGAAACCGCGCCGCAATGCGAAGCCGGGATCAAGCACTTGCTGGCGTCATCCACCAAGGTGCTGACGTTTGATTTTAAGCACCTGGACTACATCAGCAGTATGGGCCTGCGCGTCATCGTTGCGGCCATGAAAGCCATCGCCAAGCAGAAGGGCCGGGTGGTGGTGCGTAATGCCCAGCCCCCGATTGCCAAAGTCCTCGATATCGCCGGACTCATTCCGGGCGACATTGCCGAAAGCGAACGCTCGGCCGATATCTTCCTGGATGCCATCCAGCGCAAGGAATCTGCGAAAGAGCGGGATGTGTCCGATTGATCAAGTCAGGTCAGAACTGGAAGAACGACTGCCGGTAGTTGCTGAAGAATACCAAGGCACTGCCCGGATATAGTCCCGTGATAATGTCCATCCCCGTGCCATCCGGCGAGAGCAGAAGATATTTATTGCGCACCCCCTGCCATGCGGCCGCGGACTGCCGGAAAAGCGTGGTTAAATGCCAGGTGCCGTCGGCGTTATGCGCATAACGGATTTGACCATTCACGGCACTTTCGTACCCATCGATGTGTGAGGATGCCAGGTCGGAGAAGATTATGTGGGCGCCCCCGTTCAAGTCGAAAGCCAGTGTCGGATCAATACCGGTGAAATGCCCGCCATCCGAACCGAAATAGCCGTCGGCCGTGTCCGCGAGAATTGCGCTGTTCCACTGGTTGGCTGCTGTCCGGTTGGCACAAAAAAGTTCGGAGAGCGAGTCGGAACCGGTTATGACATTAAACCGCAGGTGGGCGGCGACCGCCGGCTGGCCGTTCGGAGCGACGGCTACGCTGGGATTCCAGAAGCAGGCGTCGTTATTGCCGGGTGCTTGTTCGGCGACCGTTTCCATAAACCAGCTGCCGCCCTGATTGCTGAGGTAGTACAGGTGCCCCGACCAATATACATCCTGGCTGGGTACATCCTGAAAGCTCAAGACAAGATGCGCGTTGCCGGCGGTATCGGCGGCCAGGTCGTGGCCATAAAGCCGCATAGACCATTTTTTAGGCACCGAGAATGTTTCACTTTCCCAGCCGCCCCGTTTATTCGTGATGTATTGGCACGGGGCATAAGTGTCTGTGGATGAATAAGCTGAAACGACCAAAAGCAGGTGGAACGAGCCGTCGCCGGCGCGCGCCGCCAGCAAATTGCCCCCGTTGGTGCAGATGCCGGCCGCTTCGTTGGTCCATCCCGAATCCGTGCGGTAGACATGCGACACCTCGTAGCCGTAATAGCGGAAGAAAACATGCGGCTGGGCATTTGCATCCAGGAGCATGGTTGCGGCAACCGAACCATTAAGCGTCTGCTGATCATAAAGCACCTCTTCATCGGAAACAACATTGCCTGTATGGCTCACGACCTGAAAACGCATGTTGCCGTAGTCATAGTTGGTTCCATTGGTGGCATAGAGCAGGGCCACGGTCTGTTCATTGATATAGACGGCGGCCTTGACCGTAGCGCTGGCCTGGAGAATATTCGTTATCCGCAGGGAGCCTGCCGCGTAATTGCCGCTGGAAAACCGCGCGGAGAGCGTGCCGGCGGTGGGATCGTAAACGGCCGGGTCAGCCTTGGCGTCGCCGTCATAATCGCCGGCCACGGCCGTAGCGTTCGAACCGCCGAATTCTGTGATGGTTGTCGGCGCATAGTCCGCGCCCGATAAAAGCACGGCCCAGGCGCCGGACGCGGCTGTGTAAATCGCCGGATCCGTGCGCCGGTCGCCGTCGTAGTCGGCGGGCACGGGGGCCAATCCGGTTCCACCAAAGTCCTTCAGCGTAACGGTAAAATAGTTCAGGCTGGACAGCATTACGCTCCATGTTCCTGACGCGGTGCCGTAGACGGCCGGGTCAGCCTTGGTGTCGCCGTCATAATCGCCGACGATAGGAATATCGCCTGCGGCGCCAAAGAGGAAAGCAACAGGAAAATAATCAGCGGCCGAGAGCCGCACCACCCAGCGACCTGTATCCGGCTGATACACGGCCGGATCGGCTTTGGCATCGCCGTCAAAATCAGCCGCCACGGGAATGGCATTGGTTTCGGTGAAGCTGAGCGAGACGGATATATATCCGACAGTGGATAATTTTACGGTCCAGGCGCCGACAGCGGTATCGAAAATGCCGGGATCAGCTTGGCGGTCGCCGTCATAATCGGCGGCAAACGACAGGGTCGTGGGCCCGCCGAAGGCTATCTGCGCGGCGGGATATCCGAAGGCGGACAGGCAAATCGTCCATAAGCCTTCGGCCGGATCTGCCTGCGTGGGGTCGGCCAGTCCGTCGCCATCAAAATCCGCATTGCCCAAGGCCATTCTGGCCGGCGGGTCAGCGGTTACGGCGGGCTGCGCGCCGGTCGGAAAAGTTCCGGCGATTAACAAGCCAAGCGCCGTTATGGTAAAAAAAGGTATATGCAGGTTCATATTCAATAGCAGGTATTATAGGCGGCCGGCCGGCAAACACAAGAAGCAAGTGCATTACTGCGCGCGTGGAATGACAAGCACCTCGGCGTGGGGGATGTCCGCTTCCAAGTTATGCTTGATGGTATCGGTGATTTTCTGAACTTCCGCCAGCGGCCGTTGGGCGTCGAAGCCCAGGAAGATTTCGATAAACACGTTTTGGCCGGAATAGCGGGAACGCACGCTGTCCAAGGAAGTGTATTCGTCAAAAAACCGGAATAACTGCTTGTTAATCAGTGCCTGCAAAGGTTCATCCAGCGAGCGGTCCAGCAGGTCGTGAATGGAATGCCGGATGAGTTTCCAGGCGCTCTGGCTCATGAACCCCACGGTGATGCAGGAGGCCAGCGGATCCAGGTACAGGACCCAGTGGTAATCCAGGGAAAGGCTGAGTACGAACGTGAAGAACATGCAGGTGTTACCGACGGTTTTGACCGCGAAAAGCCGGCACTGCGCATCCACGATCGGCGAAGGCGCTGCCCGCTTGTGCCGCAGGCTCTTCACCCACAGAATGGCATTGAGCGTGCCAAAAATCAGCGTGCAGGCAATGCCCAGCCAGACGCCGAATCCCTGGATGCGCACGAGGTGTAGCAGCCGGTATCCGATCAGGATCGCCATGATCAGGATGCTGACCAGCATGAATGCGCCGATAAACAGGCTGGAAATATTTTCGATTTTGCCCAGGCCGTAATTGAAAACCGCCCGGTTATCCTTGCGGAGCGCGCGCAGGGTCAGCCACGAGAGCGAGATCGAGATGAATTCCAGGACGGAATTGAACAAGTCCGCCATCTGCACCAGCGAGTTGGAAAAGATGACGGAGATAATGATGAGCACCAGCCCGAGACCGCAGGTGATGACCCCGGTGAAGGCGGTCCGTTCCGTTCGCTCTCTTTCGGTGAGTGCCATGCAGTTTAGAATAGGGGTTTAGCCGCCATTTAGCAATCGGGGAAACACCACGCCACTCCTCTCGCAAAAAGGAGGAACCATTTATTTGACGCAGAGCGCAAGACAGGTTACATTGTATGCGTTTTTGGGATAATTGTGTCTTAAAAAGGAAAGAGTATGGAATACGGGTGGAAATTTTGACAAGTTGGTCCCTGCTTCGCCAAGACTTCGCAGGGCATGTTGGCGTATGGCGCCCGAGAGGGCGCCAAAAACTGTTACCTTGATTTGAACCATGCCCAAATTATCATTAATTAGAAAGAAAAAGTAAATAAACGCAAAAACAAAAACGTGGCAAGGGGCGGAACCAACACCTAATTGGGTGGGTATCGACACGCCATTTCATTATTTGAACGATTCCTGGACGGTGGCGGTGAATCTGATGGATTACGGCCGGAGGCTGTATCGTGAGGGGAATGGGTTGGGGCGGCTCCCCGGCAATCCCAAGGGATATCCGGGAGCCTGGACACCGGTGAGTATGGGTAAAAGGGGACCTTTGGTTTATCCGTGGGATGAACGCGATATCCGTCATGCCGCCAAGATGATGGCCTACCTGTGGGCAGAGGAACCCGGCTTGCTGGAGGAATATGAACACAACGCGTTTGTGGAGCAAATTGCCCAAAACGGCGATTTTCTGACGCATAACTCCAATCAGGTCTCGCCTTATGTCAATCATCCGGGGATGTTTGTCTGTGCGACGGCCGATATGGCCCGCTATTATGGTATAACCCCAGGGAAGGAAAAACTGATTCTCGGTAATATCGTCAAACTCATCAAACGGACGTTTCGGGTTTTTGATCCTGAAGGGTCGGGGTTGTTGAATGTGGGCGTTGGCCCGCAGTGGCATTCGCGGGGATTCTGGGGAACATTTCTGGGCGAGCCCAACCATTTTCCGGCCAATTATGACGGCACGAATAAAATCGTGATTGCCGGCATGGCTTTGGCGGTGTTTGCAAAGC
>JAHIMN010000038.1 GCA_018896395.1 Verrucomicrobiota bacterium
CATGCCCGGCTCATAGCCGCCGCCGAACCCGTAGGCCACAATGCTCGTGCTCCGCATGAGCGACAGCATTATCGTGCCGCCGGCCACATTGTTGCCCGGCAAGCCGCGGTTCAGCAGGGCAACACCCTGCCGACCATTGCCCCAGTCAATCCAGTTCTGGGCGGGAAATTCAATACCGTCCGGGCGCGAGACGGCGCCGAACGGAATTTCGTCGGTTCTCCGTCCCTGGCGGGTCGAAGTTGGAAACAGTACGCGATAGCGGACGGCGGAGTCGTGATTGAGAATCTTCGTGCGAATCTCGATCCGGCGCATGCCCGCATAGAGGCGGATCGTGGTTTGGAAACGACCCTGTGTGCTGAAAGGGTGCGCCACGGTAAACTCCGACATCACTGGCCCGTGCGTGATCGTGCCGGGCGCTGCTGTCTGGTCGGTACTGAACGTAGCCGTCCCGGGACGGGGCGGTTCGTGCCGTTCTTGCATCGCAATGCGACTGGCGCCGTCCAAGGGACGATAAAGTTCCCAAAAATCGCCGTGGTCCTCCTCCATGGCCACGACGTTGCCCGGACCGCTCAAGGCGTTCCAAGCGTCGTCTTTCACCGTAAGGCGCGTGATCGCACCGGTGGCCGGATCGATGTCCACCCGATACGCATCGTTTTCCAGACCCGACGCCGTCTCTGGCGGCGTGGCGGGCGCGGCAGGCGCCGTGGCCAGCGTCCGCAAATGGTAGACTGCGTAGCCAAAGGCGGGCACGTCACGAACCACAAACGCGACCGTCGCGTTGGCCAATGCGCCGTCCGCATGGCGCGTGGCGTCGAGAATCTGGCACGGTGCCGCCGCGCCGTCCGGCCCGGTCATCGCCATGTCCCGCGCCTCCGGATCGGTAAACCCAACCGTTACCACGGCCACGTCCGTCCGCGGCCAGCTCAGCGTGTTGAACACCACCAGAGGGATTCCGTCGCCCCGGGTGTCGACCCGGGCACTGACCTCCTGCAGTCTCTTCTGTACTTCGTCCTCCGCGATCTGCTTGGAAAAATCATACCCGCGGATCGTATCCTCGTAGACATGGTCGGTCATTACTCCGGACATCAGATCGTGCGCCTGGTTGAAGAGCATCGGTTCCCACGCACGCCACAGGATATCCTCGTCCGTGGCCGCGCCTAGCCAGCGCAGCAGAACCCCGAATTTTTCTGCGGCGGTCAGGAGCGTTTCCAGTGCGCGCGTGCGCTGCTTGAGTTCGATGCGGCTGCTGTAGGTGCCTTGGAAGATCGGGTTCATTTCCCCCGTCACGACGGGCCGGCTCGTGCTTCGTAGCGACTCTTCTTCGCCCTGCGTAGCGGGCTTCGCAGAGCAGGGAGGGGCTTCGCCACTTCGCAGAGTAGCATCGGCACGTTTGGCCGCCACGGCCTCGAAGTCGGCCGGAACGGCAAGCCGTAATTGAAAGGGCGCGTCGGCTTGGCGGTTGAATTCCTCAACCAGCCGCGGCACATGCTCCTCGGGTTCGCACACATCGGCGCCCGCCAGACCCACCCGGCCCGGGCCCCGCGCAAACGGCCCCAGCGCCTCGAACCGCTCTTTCATGAACGCCGTGAATTCGGGCAGCGTCTTGGGCGACCCATACATGTTGGCATACGCGTGCGGCAGCCAGAAGGCCGCAATGCGCGAACCGTCGAGACCTTCCCATAAGAACTCGGACGGCACGCTGCCGTCAAAGGTGGCCACGCCCCGGAAGAACCAGAAGGACTTGAAGCCCGCCAGCTTGAGCAGTTGCGGCATCTGCGCGTTATGCCCGAAGGTGTCGAGCTGCCAACCGACGGTGACGTCCACGCCGAGCTTCCGGCGGAAATATCCTTTGCCGTACAGAAACTGCCGGACGAACGACTCGCCGCTCGGTATGTTACCGTCGAGCATCGTGTCCGTGCCGCCGACGATCGCGAGCCGCCCTTCCTGAACGAAGGCGCGGAATGCCATTTCTTCTTCCGGGTGCCGTTCCAGGAAGGGTTGTACGTAGCAGGCTTGGTCGAGGACAAACCGGTAGTCCGGGTACTGCTTGAGCAGTTTGAGCGCCCGCAGAATGTTAGGCAACCCCATCTCCAGGTATTCCTCGCGTGTTTTGAAGACCGCGCCTTCCCAATGGGTGTGGGGGATGAGAAAGAAAGTATCTTTCCCGTGATTTTGCGCACTCATTAATCTCCTCCGTATTTGTATTAATACCGACATGCCCGGCAGGCGTCGGCAAAAGCCCGCAGGTTTTCAATACTGCCTTGGAAAATAAACATCCCATAGGTGCGGAACGGTGGCGAAGGCGGTCGCCCAGGGCAGTATCAGCAAAGCCGACAATGTCCACATGAGCCATGTGTTCTCCCACGCCCACTTCGTGGTCCGTTTCATTGGCAGGGCGAAGCTGCCGTTTAACACGCCGGCCGCTACGGCAAGCGCAAAGCCCAACGTCGAATTCATGTCGTATCTCCTTCAGGAACGGTTTGTTTACTATTGGGACAGGCACTTGGCCAGCAACTGCGGCCAGCCGCTCCAGCCCCAAAACACTTTTGTACCGGCAGGCGCCGTGCCGAGGACGGTTCCCGCGCAGGCAATCACCTTGCCTTTGCCACAAGCTCCCGACACCAGGAATGGCTTGCCGCCCGCCGTAACCAGCACTTTCGTACCAGGCTTCGGCGTCAGGCGATGCATCCACAAAACGGATGGCGCCTCCTTCCAAGGCAATCCTTGTCCCGCAACCCAATCGGCGGCCGGTGTGAGGGGCAATGGTTTTTTGCAGCGTTCGTGATCGAAGGATCCCGGGCTGGTAACCGGCAGCATTTCCTCCAGGAAAGTGTCTTCCATCTTGGATTCGCCGTATGAAACCCATCCGCCGAGCACCAGCACGGTTCCTCCCGCCTCCGCAAACCGGTGCAGGGAATTGCGGCCCTGAAAGCTCAAAGCCTCCGCATCCACGTCCGCCAGAACCACCGCGCGCAGCCCGGACAACTCGGCGGCATCGATCGGAAATGGCGGGTTGAGTACACTGTTGCCTGCCGGCGTTGCCATGTGCGCCACCCGGGTCACCTTGGTTCCCAGTGCGGAAGCCAACTCATCCAACCGGTACAAGGGAAAGAAAGGCCCCCGTAGAACAAACAGCCCTCCCGCCCGGTCCGGCTTCACTTCCCCGGTGGGACTCTCCCCGTAGAAGCTCACCAGTTCACGATCCGGCAGACGACGGACCTCGGTAACCGTGAAGGTATCCAGCCACAAGTCAACTTTCCCACACCACGTGCAAAGGTATTGCATGCCTCCCCAGGGCGGACGCAAAAAATCCATCGAAAAATCCTCAAAATGGTTCGGCTGCTTGAAATCGGTGGCCAGGATCTGGTGGCTGCGCAGGCTGTGGGAATTCAGCAGGCCATTGGACGCCAGGAGGATGGTGCAAACCGGATCCGAACTAGTATTATCCGCAATTTTCATGCGGTAGGTGACGCGATACATACCCGGCCCTTGCTCAGATACCATCGGTCCGCTGATGATTGTTCCCGCTTGGTTTACCCCGACCCGGGCGTGCCACGCGCCTCCCACCCGCGAATCAGGAATTTTCTCGGCCGACGCGTTGACGCCGTAGGTCCTGGCCGGGTACCCCCAACGGCGGGTATCCTTGGGGGTCGCCGGCACCTCAAAGCTTTGCATGAGAAAATCATCCACGTACAAAATCGGCGACTTTTCCTGGGCGGCATCGTAGGCGTGAACCCGGATCATGAGCCGCGCGGATTCCGCTTTTTCCGGAGCCGGAGTGACCATTTCGGCCACCCGCCAGGCCTCGGTAGGCGCATAAGGGAGCTGCAACAGCATACCGTCCCGAGAGGCCATTGGACGGCCAGCACTATCGTAAAAAATCACCGCCGTTTGCGAGTAGATGTTGCCTTTTCCGCTCCATCCAGTCGACTTGTACCAACCCAGCAACCGATACAGTTTGCCCGCCGTGACCGAGAACTGATCCGAGGTTACCTCGATATGGGCATCTTTGGCGACTTCGTGATTCAGCGCAATCCGCAGGGCGGCCTTGCCGCCATGGCGGTCATCCGTCGAAACCTTCCACTCAAACCCTTTCGCTTGCGGAGCGCTCCAAGCGATCGGTTGATCCCCTTTGATCTCTTCAAAGCCGGGATTGGGCGCCAGGTTGTCCGCTGCCGCCATGATCCCATAACTCAGCATCGGCAAAATAATAGTAAATAAACTAAAGAATTTCATCGTCGTACCTTTCTACTTATGGGTCCATTCGAAGACCACCACCGACCAATAACGAAGCTTGGGCAGGGTTAGCGTCACCTGCCCGGATTGCGAGACCGTCTCCACCTTTGCGGCAAACGGCTCCGTGTCGGGCGAAAGAACCCATGCCCGGGCACAGGTTGCCTTGGGGGAAGGCACCAAGCCGACAATGGAGATCCCCTCCTGCACAGGCGGGGGCTGGTTTTCGGTATAGTCGAGGTAGGCCTTCACCGGTGGGTTCAGGACATGAACCACGGTGCGGCTGCGCTTGGAATCGAGGGTTTGCGTGTAAACATAGTCCTTCCACCAC
>JAHIMN010000039.1 GCA_018896395.1 Verrucomicrobiota bacterium
AATCGGCGGCGGATAAGCCCGGTGCGGAGGCGAGTAAGCCCGGTGCGGAGGCGAGTAAGCCCGGTGCGGAGGCGAGTAAGCCCGCATCCAAAGACGGTGCCAAGGCCGCTGAGCCGGCCAAAACGGAAAAGCCCGGCGCGGCCGCCAAGGCCTGAAATCCATTATGATCCGATGTCCGCAATGCGGTTATGCGAATGCATTAGGCCATATCTTCTGCATTCAGTGCCGGTCCAAGCTGGACATCCAGACGCTTGGCGACAAGGCTTGGAATGAACCGGAATCCAAGTCGAGGAGTGGGCGGGGCCGGCGCCTGGTGTGGCTGGTGCTATGCGCAGGTATCGCCTTCGGCACTGCGTTGGCCTTGTGGCCGATGCCGCTCGAAGGCCGCCAAGGAACCGAGGCGGATGCCCAGCAGGCGCGCAGGAAAATCCTGCTGCTGGAAAAAGGACTGAGTCCCGCGTCACAATTATTTGCCGAGCGGGAAATCAATGCCTATCTTGGTCTCCTTCTGCGCAATGTCCATCCTCCCCGGATCCAGGGCGTATGGACAATCGTGCTCCAGGCGGTCGAGGTGGCCATCCGTCCTAATACCATTACAATTTCGACGGCATCCGTGTGGGGGCCGGTAACGGTCGGATCTCTTAAGCTGGGTCCGTGGAGCGTGACCAGCCAGGTAACGGTGGTTCCCGAACGGGGCCCACGTGAGTTCCAGTGGACGATAAGAAGTGGGTGGATCGGGCATCTCCCGTTGCCGGGTCCGGTGAGCGCACCGGCGACGGCTACCCTGCGCCCGCTCCTGGGCGCGACCTTCCGGGAACGCGCCCTGCTCACGGACGTGACCCTTCTGGAGCTCGAGGAAGGACAAGTTGCAGTGGCGGTAAAAAACAGGGCCTGGAAGAGCCCATGACCAAGGACTTAAGTCAATGAAAAACACCCTCTCGAAACACACCACCGGCGTTGGCCGGACCACTGGCGTTGGCCAGACCATGATCGGAACCATTCGCGCAGACGTCCTGGCTTACACGGCGCTCAAGGATGTGGAGTTGGATGCGCGCCTGGTGGATGCCGACTGTATCGGATCCGCGGCGCATGTAACCATGCTGGCCGGATTGCCGCGGCGGCCCCGAATTTTTTCAGCGCGCGCCGGCGCCCGAATCATAACCGAACTGGTCCGGATTATGCATCGGGCGCGTCGCGGCGCTTTTACTATCACGCTCCAAGACCAGGATGTGCACTTGGCGGTGGAACACGAATTAACCCGTCGGCTCGGCGAGCTGGGCCGCAAAATCCATACCGGCCGCAGTCGCAACGACCAGGTGGCCGTGGATTTACGCCTGTTTGCCAAAGAGCAGTTGCTGGCGGCGATTGAGGAAGCATTAGCGCTGGGCGCGGAGTTGCTCATCCAGGCGCGACGGAATCGCGGTGTGCCCATGGTTGGTCGGACCCATCTTCAGCCGGCTATGCCCAGCTCCATTGGACTGTGGGCCTCGGCCTACACGGAAGACCTGCTGGACGATGTCCATTTGCTGAAAGGCGCCTACGACCTGAACGATCAGTGCCCCTTGGGATCGGCTGCCGGCTATGGCGTCCCTCTGCCGCTTGACCGCCAGCAGGTCTCGGACCTGCTGGGGTTCCGCCGCCCAATCCATAATGTTCTGCATGCCGGTAACAGCCGCGGCAAACTGGAGAGCGTTATCCTGTCGGCGTTGAGCCAGGTTATGATCACCCTTTCGCGGCTGGCCGAGGATCTTTTGATCTTTACGATGCCGGAGTTCGGTTACTTTGGCTTGCCACCGGACATGTGCACCGGGAGCAGTATTATGCCGCAAAAGAACAACCCGGATGTACTGGAGCTGGTGCGCGCGCGTGCGTCGCGGGTCATGGCGTGCGCCCAGGCTGTTATGGACATTGTCAAGGGCCTGCCCAGCGGCTACAACCGTGACCTGCAGGAAACCAAGGAACCCTTTATGCTGGGGCTGACGATGACGCGCGCCAGTCTCCGGATCATGGCGCCACTGGTTGCCGGCTTGAAGGTCAACCGGGAGGCTTTGCGGCGCGGATTCACTCCGGCGGTATTTGCCGCCGATCATGCGCTGAGCCTGGTAGCCCGCGGGATGCCTTTCCGGGATGCCTACCATTATGTCAAAAAACACCTGGCAGAATTTGGGGGTCTTGACCCGGCCAAGGCCATCGCGCTGAAAACACATGTCGGTGCCACGGCGAGGTTGGATTTTGCCGGTATGGCCCGCCAGCTTGCCGCTGAACGGGCCTTTGTTTCCGCCGAAAAACGGCGATTTTTTAAAGCCATTTCCCGGCTGTTGCGCGTACCGTATCCATCGGAACGTGAAGCGTACAGAAGAAATGCAGAAGGTAGAATGTAGAATGCAGAATAAAAACAATCACACATGGTGCGTAGTAAGCCATTAACCATTAACCATCAACCATTGACCATTTCCGCCGAAGGTGGATCCGCTTATGGCGGAAACCATTAACCATTTACCATCTTCCATGTCCAATGCCATTAACATTCAAGATTTGGTGGTTGAATTTCCGGGCGCGCACGGCGGTGCGGTGCGTGCCCTGCAGGGGCTGAGCCTGAGCGTGGCCCAGGGACAGGTGTACGGATTTCTGGGTCCCAACGGCGCGGGTAAGACCACTACCATGCACGTTCTGCTTGGATTCATCGAGGCCACCGCCGGCGCAGCGCGGCTGTTCGATGAGGATGTCCGGCAGACAATCGCCCGGCGCCGGATTGGTTACCTGCCGGAGCACCCGGACACATACCGGTTTCTAACTGGGCGCGAATTGTTGCTTATGGCCGGGCGGCTCTTCGGTCTGTCGCGCACCGCGCTAAATGCGCGGACGACCGAACTGCTTGCCTTGGTCGGCTTGGAAACGGCGGCCGATCGTCGGCTGGCGACCTATTCGCGCGGGATGCTCCAGCGCATCGGCCTGGCCCAGGCCCTGGTTAATGATCCCGACCTCGTGATCCTGGACGAGCCTGCCAGCGGGTTCGATCCACTCGGCCGGATCCGCATCCGCGAAATCATTGTCGCGCTCCGGGAGCGCGGTAAAACGGTGTTTTTTTCATCGCATGAACTTTCGGAAGTGGAGCGCGTGTGTGACCGCGTCGGCATTCTGGCGGCCGGGCGCCTGGTGGCGGAAGGCCGCATGGCGGAGCTGGTCAAAGCCGGCGAAAGCCTGGAACAATATTTCATCAGGGTGGTCTCATGATCCGGATCCTGACATTGGCCTGGCTGGTATGGCTGGAGATGATCCGGCGCAAGGACATCTATGTCCTGCTCATCCTGCTGGCGGCTTTCCTGGTGACGCTCATGGCGCTCAATCTGTTCGGGCTGGGCCAGGCGGTCAGTTACTTGAAGGAAATCGGGTTGTTACTGGCGTGGGTATGCTCCTGGATTCTGGCGGTGTCCGTCAGCGCCCGCCAGTTGCCGCAGGAAGAAAGGCAAGGCACGATTTTTCCTCTGCTGGCCAAGCCGGTCAGCCGGGCGGAGGTTTTGCTCGGCAAGTGGCTGGGTGCGTGGGTTGTGACGGGCGCGGCCACGCTCGTGTTTTATGTCCTGCTGGCACTCATGGTCGCCCTGCGCGGCGGGGGTTTCGGTGGGGTGGTACTGGCGCAGGCCTGGCTCCTGCATCTCGGCCTGCTCGCTATAATCACGGCGTTAGGTATCGCATTTTCAACACGTCTGCATGCAGATGCGGCCTCTGCGCTGACCTACGTGGTCACACTGGCCGCCTGGCTGGTAATGCCGCGTGTGCCGGACCTGGTGCTGACAGCGCGGGGCGTGGTACAGACCGGGCTCATGGTGATATATTACGCCTTGCCGCACCTGGAACTTTTTGATCTGCGCCGCCGCCTGGTTTACGGGTGGTCGCCGGCGCCCGGTGCGGCGGTGCTGTTGACGTTGGTCTATGGGTTGCTGATGACCGCCGTGTTCCTGACGCTGGGCTGGCTGGCTTACCGGAACAAGCGGTTCACGCGGGGAGCGATGCTGTGAAAGGGCTGTGGGTCAGGGCGGGAATCTGGGTAGCGCTGTTTCTGGCGGTTATGTGGGGCGCGGCGTTTGCGCTCTGCTGCCGGCTTACCAGTGAGCCGTTGATGCCCGGCGATGAAACGGATTCGCCGGCAACGGCCGGTTCGTCGGCAACGGCCGATTCGGTGGCGATCAAAGCGCTCGGCGCAAGCCGCGTGGCTATGGGCGATCAATTGTATGCGAACGCCGACCGGACGTTTCACATGGGCGTGGGCGTGTACCGTCGGCCGGCTTTTACGAGCTGGTTTACGCGCCTGGGCCAGGCCATTGCGCCCGAAGGACACGTACATTTACATGCGGAAGGCGTGAACGAGTTAGTGCCGTGGTTGTATTTAGCGACCCGCGCGGATCCGCATAATGTGGAGGCCTATGTCGTGGCCGCATTCTGGCTGGCGGGCGAGGGGGGTCGTCCGGATCTTGCCGAACGCGTGCTGGACGAGGCCCGGGCGAACAATCCGAAGGACTACCGTGTTTACCTGGAAAAAGGGCGTTTGGCGCTGAAAAGGGGCACTCTGACCGAGGCCGCGCGCGCGTTCGACGTCGCCGGCCGGCTCTGGGAGCGGGATCCCGGGCCGGACAAAATCCAGGCGCGGTTGGATCGCGCCGAGATGCTCGTCTATCGCGGCCTGCTATATGAGGAGGATGGAGATGTGCCCCGTGCCCTGACGTGCTATCGGAATATGCTGACGCTGTTTCCTGGGCGGGTGGGCATACGCGAACGGGTAGCGGAATTGGCGGAGAGAGGCTTTGCCCGCGTGGCGCCCACGGCCATGCGGCAGACGATCATGTTTCAGCGCCGGCATGTGTGTGAACGCGAGCAAGCGGAGTAGTTACCATGTACCTGCGATTCTACGGATTCAAGGAAGCGCCGTTTAATATCACGCCGGATCCCCGGTTTCTGTTTTTCGCCCAGCATCACCGCGAGGCGTTTGACCATCTCATTTACGGCATTGAGAACCGCAAAGGATTCATCGAGCTGACGGGTGAAGTCGGGTCCGGCAAGACCACGATCTGCCGGGCGGTGCTGGCGTCGCTGGCGCGGAACGTTAAAACCTCCCTGGTGTTGAACCCGTGGCTGACGGAGAACCAATTACTGCGGGCGATCCTGCACGACTTCGGGCTGGCGGCGAAAGGGCGGGACCGGCTGGCCTGTCTGGAAACCTTGAACGCATTTCTGCTGGAGCAGTTACGGCAGGATAACAACGTGGCCTTGATTATTGACGAGGCTCAGGACCTGGCACCGGCCGTGCTGGAGCAGGTTCGCCTGCTTTCCAACCTGGAGACGGACCAGCACAAGCTCCTGCAGATCGTACTTTGCGGACAGCCGGAACTCAGCCAGCGCCTGGCGGCGCCGGACCTGCGCCAGCTCCGTCAGCGGATTACGGTGCGCTATCACCTTTTTCCTTTGACAGAAGCCGAACTGAAGCAATACATTGAGCATCGCCTGAAGACGGCCGGGTGGACGGGTGACAAGATATTCAGTGACGAAGCCGTGCGCCGCGTGTATCATTATTCCACGGGTATTCCGCGTCTGATTAATGCCGTGTGCGATGTTGCCTTGCTGGCCGGGTATGTGGCGAGGATCCGACGGCTTGACGGGGAATGTGTGTCGAAGGCCATTCAGCAGTTGGAGGGCGGATCATGAGTTTGATTCAAGATGCTTTAAAGAGACAGCAGGAAGAATCGGAAAGCAGTCGGGTTCCGCCGAAGGCCGCCGCGGCGCCTTTCGTGCCGGATGCCATGCCCGTACCGCCCAGCCCGCCTGCAACGCTGGGCGTAGCACTGCGGGCAGGCCCTGAGCCGGTGAACCAGCCGTTGCCGGCGAACCAGCCGTTGCCGACGGTGCCGCCGGTTGATCCGGAGAAACCGGTACAACCGGGTAAATCGTGGAAGCGGATTGCCGGTATTATTATTTTCTGCGTCCTAATTGCATGGAGCGGAGTCCTTTTGGTGGTCCTGATCATGAAACAGTCGGCGGAGCGCACCTTGCTTGGCCAATTTATGCCGGACCTGACCAAGGCCCATGCGTCCTTGGGTAAGACATCGGTTCAGGCGCCCCCTCCAGCGGCTCAACCGCCGGCCACGGCAATGTCTAAACCAGTGGTTACACCCTCCCCGGCGCGTGCAGTCGCATCCAGGCCATGGATTAGTCCGGCGGCCGCGGCCGCGCCGGCGTTTGCGGATGAAGGGGAAGAAGACTTAGAGAAGGATGTGGCTTTGTCCAGCGTGAATGAAAAAACAGGGTCGGTGGCCGTCCCCGGACCGGCGACCTGGCCGCAGCGGAAGCTCTCGGCCATCTTCAGCAATGCGGGTTCCGACAAAGAGGGTGCGCGCTTAAAGCCGGTGGTCTGGCCGCGGCTGAAGCTCTCGGCCATCTTCAGCAATGTGGGTTCCGGCCAGGCGGGCGCGCGCTTGAATAACCGGCTGATCCTCCTGGGAGATCAGATAGAGGGCGTCACCCTGATTGAAATCCGCCGGGACAGCGTGGTGTTGAAATGCGGCAAGGAGACCCGGTCGCTGAAGATGGGCATGACGCTCAACTGAGAATTCAGGTTTCCGTCTTCATCTTTTTTATCTTTTCCAGGGCGGCATCGAAGTCGGCGGGGGACACCAGGTACCGATGGCAGGTTTTGCCGGTCAGGTCTTCCAGGTCCCGGGATAGTTGGGTGTCGTACGGGTTCAGGATGGCCACCAGGGCGTCGTTGCCCATGAGTTCAAATACGATGGCGCCGCGCTTGATACAGAATTCCAAGGGTAATAGCTCGGCCGTGGTTGGCTGAATATCGAAGTTGGCCAGCGAAAGGAGCGGCAGGTTGCAGGCCGAGGAGACGAACGCGAGAATTTCATTGAACCCAGGGTGGTTGCGGTCATGGAGCACATGCAGGGTGGAGACCGGCACGTCCATGGCGTGGGCCGAATTTTCCGAGAGATCGTGCACCACGCACGCATAGTCTTCCTGGTTGAGCTTGTTGGCCTGGAGTAGATTCCAGGCCATGGAGATTTCGCCGGCAATATTCGTGGAACGGCGCGACAGCTGGTCCATGTCGTCCCGCACCACGGCCATGACCTTCTCAGGTTTCAGGCTTTCCAGGCTGGTAATGGCCGCCTTAACCTCGGGATCGTTCTGGTCAAACTGCCTGATTTTGACGAGCAGTTCGCCAATGCCGTCTTCATCGGCTTCGTCAATCAGCACCTGGACCAAGCGAAGCGTGTAGGCCTTGGCGCGGGTATGGTCGCCGACTTTTTCATATGCGCTGGCCAGCGTTTCCAGCGAAAGCCGGTCATGGGGCAGCGCCTCCAGGATTTTTTCGAAATAAGCGATGGCGTTCCAGATTTCCGTTTCGGCTTCGGACGGCGATTTGGTATGCTTTGGATCGGTCATACAGCACCCCGCGGGTAACTAATAAATGTGTTGATTCTCCGATTCACTGGTTATAATATAAGCGTTGTTAAACAATGAAACAAGTCTTCATTTTGATGCGGCGTGTAACTACTCAGGTAGGCACAAAGCAGGAAAAAAAACGAAACGATTTGCTTTGTGCCTGAGTAATTAAGAGGCTCTTATCATGCCCGATGAGCAGACAGTTGTAAAACGCGATGCCGCCTTCCCCGCGAGGGAATCCTTCGCTGACAACATCGCGGCCATCTTGTTGCGGCGTAACATGCTTGACATTGACACGCTCCAGCAGGCGCGCGCGGACGCGCAGGCCGATGGCAAGCGCCTGGAGGAATGCCTGGTTGATCGCAAGATTGTTTCGGATACGGATATGACCCTGGTCCTTGCCGAATACCTGGCTATTCCGCCGATGACCCTTGCCCACTTCATTCCGGATAACCAGCTGTTGGAGCTGATTTCGCAGGCGGTGTGCAATAAGCTCGTGGCTATTCCGATCGCGAAGGTCGGGAAGACACTGACGGTAGCCGTGGGGGATCCTTTCAATATAAGCACGCTGGACGAAATCCAGACGATGACCGGCCTGAACGTCGTGGCCGTCGTGGCGGCGGAGCGGGAAGTGAAAGAGGTCCTGCAAAAGTTTACAGAGAAGGCCTCGCCGGGGCTGGAAGATATGTTAAAGAACATGATGGAAAGCGAGGACGTGGAAGTCGGGCACGAAAAGCAAGAGGATGTCAGCCTGGACCAGATGCTGGAGAGCGCCGAAGGGGCGCCCGTGATCCGCATCGTCAACTCCATCATGGTTGAAGCCATGCGGCGGCTGGCCAGCGATATTCATATTGAGCCGATGGAAAAAACTCTGCGCATGCGCTATCGCATTGACGGCGATCTATATGAGATGCCCAGTCCGTCCAAGAGTATGCAGTCGGCGATTATTTCGCGGCTCAAGATCATGTCGGGCATGGACATCGCGGAACG
>JAHIMN010000040.1 GCA_018896395.1 Verrucomicrobiota bacterium
AAACGGCGCCAACAGGCGCTTTTCGTAAGGGAAAGAAAACTCCGCGTGCATTTCCGGCGAAACCACCGCCATCTCCTGCGCTTCCGCCCAGCCCCACAGGTCTTCGGGCCGGACATGATTAGGATTATGTCCCGGCCGGGGCAATTGATCCGTATAGCCATGTCCGCTCGTATAAATTGCGGTGCTATCGTTGTTGAGGCTCAACAAATCTTGTTCCACGTACTGCCGCAAGACCCGCCGGTGTCCTTCTTCCAAAAACGCCATCGCATCGTGGAGCATCTGCGGATTATCGATCATGTCCACCAGGACCTCCTGCAGTCCCCGCAAGGCGGTATATTGATTCATCAGGTGATAGGAGAGGTCGTCAACTCCCTTCAGCTTGACTTCCAGGATGTCGCCGAATAATGCCTGGAAGAAATCGTGTTGCTCCCGGGTCGCCACGGCGTCATAAACGATTTCAGGAAATCTTAATTTCTTGAGATCATCAGCCGCTAAAATGACCGGTTCAAAACCGAACGCCCCACGGGCATCGTCAGAGTGGGCGCGACGCGGCGTCAACCCCCATCCGGAATTTTGAATGACCTTGTGTACCACCCATTCCTTTTCTATAACATTGTCGCTTGAAAAATGCTCGAAGATATAGATGCGTCTTCGCAATTCCCACTCAATTTCACGCAACTTCTGTTCCTGGCAAAGCAGCGTATTTTCCGGAATCAATTCGCACCACGCCCCTTGCGGATCAACGTAAATGACGGGGCGGACTTGCTCAAGCACATTGTGCCGCCGCCAAAGATCACGGCGCACAGCCATTATCGGCATCGCGGCGATTTCGGCAATCCGCCGGGCAAGCTCGCGCACTATTTGCCTGTCTTGGGAGCAACATGACGGGGATGTCGTTTGCATCTGATCGCCCTTTTTACAAGCGTAAGGTTGTAAAACATCAATACCGGCCAAACTCTTTGCCGGCCGCGTACATCGCCTCGACGTTTTCAATCGGTGTGCAGGGCGCCATGTTGTTGGCCTCCCGCAGGACGAACCGGCCGCCTTCCATGATGCCCGATGCGCAGATCCGCTTGACTTCTTTCCGGATCTGCTCCGGCTTGCCGTCCTTGAGCAGCATGATCGTGGGTCCGCCGTTGACCTGCACGTCCGGCCCGAGTTCCTGGCGCAGCCAGGCGAAGTCCACGGGAAAGCCCGTGTCGAACGCCTGTACGTTCAGGCGGTCACGCAGGAATTTGAAGTGCCGGGTGGCATCGCCGCACAAATGAATGGATACGGGGCTTCCGTCGCTGAATTCTTCCACCAGGCGCTTGTGATACGGAAAGACAAACTGCTCGTAATCCCGTGTGGAAATTATTCATGTTTTCGGAAATATTCCGGAAAATGATTTGGCACATTATTATATGGAGGGCGAGCGGCCTCGACCGCCGGGGGCGCGGCGATGGAGGCCCATCGCCCTCCATAAAATCAAGCCGGGGCGGTGAAAAAGTGTCAAATCATTTTCCGCCATCCCGAAAAACGCGGGATAGAACGCCGTTGTGCCGTGGGAGGCTTCCTGCTCCGCATACGCTTGGGGCGAGCCGCTGGTGGAAATCCGCCCGACCCCGTGCGTATGAATATCAATCAATCCCGGGATTACGTAGGCGCCTTTCACATCGAGAGCGGGCGTCGTACGGTTCGGTTGCCCGATGTGGGCAATCCGGCCCCGTTCAACCGTCAACCCGCCGGATACCATTTGGCCTTCGGGCAACAGGATTTTTCCGTTGCGAATGGCCATTGCGGGCATGCTTGTCTTCATGGGTTGTTTTTTTCATGTTGATATGCTATGGTTAAATCGAGTGGTCGGATCTGAATCCAATGACGCTTTATAATTGATTGGATGCCGATTTCAAGCGAAAAGGACGCCGTGTTATATAAGAGAGCCATGAACGAGCATCCCGATCTTTCTATCGTTATTCCGACCCTTGGCCGACCGATTCTGATTCGAACCCTGCAATCCCTGGTTCGTGCCGACGGGTTTGACCGGCTGGATATCATGGTGGCCGGGCAGATTGCGGATGCGCGCGTGCACAACGCCGTCCAGGATCTGAGCGCTCAGTATCCCAATATCCGGTATCTGGCGGTTTCCTTTCCACGTGGCGATTCCAGTGAGAAAAAGAATGCCGGCTGGCGCGCCGCGAAGTGCGACCTGATCGCGTTTATTGATGACGATGTCGTGGTCGCGCGGAATTGGCCGGAAAAAATACGCGCCCCGTTTCAACGGCCTGACGTGGGGCTGGTCAGCGGGCCGGGCCTGGTTCCGGACGATATTGCCCTGATGGCCCGTTTGGCGGGGAATGCCCTGGCCTCGAAAGCGGCCGGCTATGTGGCTGAGCGCTACCTGGCCGGGAATCCGCAACCGCGGGAAATACGATGGTCGGGCTTGATTGGATGTAACATGGCTTATCGGCGCTCGGTATTGGAACGCCTGGGAGGATTTGATCCCGCCTTTTGGCCGGGCGAAGAAATGATTGCCGCCTTCCAGGCGACGCGTCTGGGCCACAAACTGATTTTTCAGCCCGACGCCATCCTGTATCACTACCCGCGTTCCAGTTTTTGGCGCTTTTGCAGGCAGATATACGGCTATGGCGCCACGCGCATCCGATTGATCCGCGCGGGCGTGGATGTTGAACCGACGACCATCATTCCGGCCTTCGGGGTGTTGGCCCTGGTGGTGCTGGGGATTGCCGCGGTGTTCTGCCGATGGGCGGGATTTCTGTTGCTGGCCGGCCTGGCGCTTTACGCGCTGGCTGATCTCTGGGTCACGCTGGCCAAGTATCGGGAAACGCGCCGGAGGGTGGACCTGTTGATTTTCTTCCTCATCCCCATCATGCACGCGAGTTATGGCCTGGCCGAATGGGTGGAGCTCGTGCGCCCAGGCAAAGATTTGAGTGAGCCGCCGCTACACTAAATTCGTCGCCGGATTCCGTAAATAGCGCTCCATGGCCTGGATGCCATCCGGCGTGCCCATATCCAGGAGCGGGGGCTCGGAAAGAAACACGCCCAGCTGGTTCTCAGCGCACAAGGCGGGGAACACATCGGTTTCCAGGGATGCCGTTTTGTCAGGTTCTATCCTGGCCAATAGCGTTCGGCGGGCCAGGTACACGCCGCCGTTGATCCAGCCACCGGTATGTGCGTCCTTTTCACGGAAGGCGGTCACGCGTTTCCGGGCATCGAATTCCACGGTGCCGTAACGGCCTGCTGATTCAATCCGGGTTATGGCCAGGGTGATGAGCGTGCCGGGCGTTTGGCCGGCGTCCGCGAGAGCATGCAAATCGAGGTTCGGCAGGAGGCTGTCCCCGTTCAGAATCAGGAAGGGGTCCGTGCGGATAAACGGTTCCGTGAATTTCAGGCCGCCCCCGGTGCCTAGCGGCGCCGGCTCGGCCGAAACCGTGATCGTGTTGCCCCGGCCGGCGGTGGACGCCCAGTCCCGGATGGTCCGGGCTAAATGGCCGGCGGCCAGATGCGCGTCGCGGATGCCATGCCGCTCCAGCCACTCCAATTGCCATTCCAAAAACGGACGTCCGGCGATCGGCGCCAGCGCTTTCGGAAGGTCGGGATATAATCCCTGCAACCTTGTTCCTTTGCCGCCCAGTAAGATGATCGCCTGCATAGTCAGAAGTCAGAAATCAGAGGTCAGAAGTCGGCATTCAAAGTCCAAAGAATTTACCCGCGAACCACGCGAAAGGAACGCGAAAGCTGATTAATTCTCTGAATTAGATTTGTAGCCGCGCCGGCCCGCCTGCAACGCTGTAGCACTGCGGGCAGGTAACGGCGTGGTCCCTTCGCCGCACAGCACGATTCCGGATAACTTTGTCCGCATCCATTCGCGTTCCTTTCGCGTGGTTCGCGGGCAATGTTACAGGCTTCTT
>JAHIMN010000041.1 GCA_018896395.1 Verrucomicrobiota bacterium
CGGCAAGATCATGTGGACCCAGACGATCATCTATCACGTCCTCCCGGGCGATCCGGACCAACTCCAGCGCACGGTATTCAGCCCGCGATACACCAACGCCACGCCAAGCGATCTTTATTCGCAACTGCAAAGTGTGGTCCAGGGCACCAACCAAATCCTGGGGACCGAGATCTGCAGCACGCAAGTTGTTTTTCAGAATCTCGTGACCCTCAAGATTCGCCCGCCGGAAATACAATTCGACGGCTACGCGCCCTCCTACTGCAAGGCCCGAACGTTCAACTGGGGAAGCGTGATACTCAGCAACGGCGCTCACAACCTGAAGTTCACCATTGAGGGCAAGAACACCAACAGCACCGGTTATAAAGTCGGCTTCGACAAGTTCTCCCTCAGCCCGAGCGCCAGCCCGCGCGAAGGCGAGATTTACCTGCCGCTCAACGCTCATCCGCATAGCCCTTTTTATTCCAATTCTCTTTCCGGCGGTTCGGTCTCGAACCAGGATATGTCCAGCAACGGCGCTTCGTGGAGCGGGAATTGCCAGTTGACTTACGATGGCGCCGCCGTCAGCAACAGCATCACGTTCGAGGTCCAGAACGATCTCTGGTGTGACGCCAATTTCGACAACCCGCCCGGCGTGCTGGCCAGTAACGTCAGCCGTAAAACCGACCGCAGTTTCACAAACAGTGATCCGTTCATTCCCGATATTGTCATTTCCATGGACAAAGGCATAACCTGGACCGCCGAGGGATGCACCGATAGCATGATCGGCTCGTTGGACGTGCCGGATACAACGCCGGCAGTGATCAATATTATTTATGGAGGAACCAATTCTGCCGCGGCGATCACCATGAACGGTGAATGGGTCCGGGTCAAATTCGAGGCCGGCCCCGGCACGAAGAACCTGTTTATTAAAAATGCCAAGATTTCCAGGCAGTTATCCGAAACCAACCCCGTGGCGGGCACAACGTCCAACCTTTATTTCGACAACGGCGATATCAAGAAAAAAATTGATGCGGAAACCAGCGCCTGGAGCGACTGGGTGCCGAATTATGTGATCGACAAGGGAAGCAATTACCTGGTGCAATTCGATTTGCAGGTGGGCGGTGGAGTGTCTAACAACGCCCGGGCCTGGACCAACAGTAGTATTGATTTATCCGCCATAGGGGGTGTGATGACCAAAATGATCGTCGGTGTCAGCGCGCTGGAGGTGCGCTATCCATCCAATGGCGTGTACCGCTCCGGTATTTTCGACACGCATATTGCCGATCCCGTTTACCGAACCCTTCACTGGACCCAAGTGCAACCGTATCCGCAAGGAGATATTGATATCCGGGTGCGGAGCGGCGACAGTTCGGACTTGAGCGACGCCGGTGCCTGGCTGTCAGTCGGTTATTTCCAGGACAACACGGACAATGATATCGCCAGTCTCCCGCAAGGACGCTACGTTCAATACGAAGCCCTGTTTGCCATTGATTCCACAGGATTATTGACGGGAACCCACACGAATACCGCCATTTTACGGGATATCACCATAGACTGGGACGCGCCAACGGGCCTGGTGGACTTGCAGGTGGATTTTGCCAGGGGCCCGGACTATGGCATTGTCAGCGCTACGGTGGACGGGCAGTCATTCGTCAAAGGCCTGGAGATCGAGATGGAGATATTCAAGCAGAGCCCCTTCGGGACCAATACAGCGGTGGGCGTGATGGAAGTCCGGCCGTTGAACACGAATAAATGAGGCATGGTTCACGGTTCAGCGGTTCACGGTTCAAAGTTATACACGAGGCAATAAATGATTGCGTATCCAAGTGGTGTGTCATTCCGAGCTTAGCGAGGAATCTTAATGGTTGTTGGTGTGCCAGATCCTTCGCTTCGCTCAGGATGACATGAGTCGTAACTGGCCCGCGGTGACTTCGCTGTGAACCTGGACAACCTTATAGTTACGATTGAAATTCCTCTACGTCAAAAAGGGAGGGTGTCATGCGCGCAATACATCATAATATCGGAAAGCCGCGCGCCCCGCATAATGACCGCGCAGGCTCAGCGCTGGTCGCCGTTCTCGGCGTTTCGCTGATTCTCATGCTGGCGGGAGTCACCATGGTCGTCCTGTCGCGGCAGTCCATGCATCGGATTCATCGAACAGTCCGATATGCGCAGGCCCAGGCGGTGGCGGAAGCCGGAATTGCCGACATGATCGCCAAGCTCGGAACCAACTATACGGCCTGGCAGAACACCACCTACATGAACACTTTTTTTACCAACGGCGCCTATTATGTAACAACCCGGCAGACGAACGGCAATGTGCTCATCACCAGCGACGGCATTTATATGGAGGCCTCCAACCGGACGATCATAGAACTGCTTGGCACGGTCTCAAGTAACTGGGACGAGCTCTATAATCTTAACAGCGCCGTCATGGCCGGCGGCAACGTGAACTTCTCCACCGCCGCCTTCACCATGAACGGCGACATTCACGCCAACGGGAACGCCACCTCGTCCGGCGGCGCACAGAATGGAACTGTCAACGGCAACATCTCGGCGGTCGGCAATATCGGCACTTTTAATAATGTCACGGGCACCAACAACGACGAGGCGGCGGTTGAAACCATCCCGCCCACCGGGCCGTTTAATTTTGACAGTTACCGGCAGATGGCAACCAACAACGGCACCTACCTGGAAAGCAATCAAACCCTGGTCGGCAAGCCGATCACGAATTCAGCCAACGGCATCCTGTATGTCAACGGCAATTTGACCATCCAAAACCAAAGCTCCTTCACGGGCACCATCGTGGTAGCTGGAAACGTTACTATCGTAAACCATTTCACCCAGACCAACGATCCCAGCATTTACGATCCCGTCAGTTCCAATATGCCGTCGCTTTTGTGCACCGGCAATATTACCATCAACAATAATACAACCTTGAATGGTGTCGTGTATGCCGCGGGGAATGTCATTATTCAGAACAATACCACCATCAACGGCGGGGTCATCTCCGGCGGAAACACAGAAATCCAAAACTCTACCACCATCACCGCCGGCGCCGGTTACCCGGTCTGGGATCCCCTGGATCCCACGGTGCCCCCCGAAGTGATTGTCGGCGGGTGGCTGAAATGAAGTCAGCGGTCAGAAGTCAGAGGTCAGAATTCAGAATAAAGTGCGAAACAGAAAGATTCACGGACTGACCCCTTGACGACGGCCCGAATCGCGGCCAATGCGGGGTTACATCACTATAGCGCCCGATTTCTCCATTTCCTTGAGTTGTTCTTCGGAAGGGTTGTTGGCATCCGGATTTTCCCGGGCCTCTTTTCTGATAATTCGGATTGTTTCCTTCTGTCCTTCTTCCCTTTGCCGCATGAGTTCAAATTCTTTAGAAATATCGGAAGTTCCGTCGAATGCCGGGGGCGCCGTTTTGGCCGTCGGCGGCGCCGCTTCAGCTGGCATGGCCTCCCTTGAACTGGGAGTGGCCGGCGCCACGGCCTGTTCCCGGGTCACGGGCGTTGAGGCCGCAGCCTCCGGCTGATCCGCTCCATGCATGGCGCGCATCAGGGAGCGGGTCGAATACCCAATGACCCCGAGGAGCAGGAGCGCGCCACACAGGAGCGTCAGCCGCCACGCCGTTTGCCACGTCTGTGGCAAAGTGGCCCCTTGCCCCGTTGCGGGGCGACGGGGCGGAGTGATGTTCATGGTGATTTGTCCCTCCAACTGGTCCATTGATATACGTTGTCTACCGTCGGATACATGGGGGGCGGATCCGTGGCGAAGCGGGTGTCGTAAGCATAATTTTTCAGAAACCCTCTGCCGCTTGTCAGTCCGACCGCTCCCCGGTTGAATTCGACAATACCGCCATACACGTTGAGATTGCCGGAGAAGGGGCGAGACCAATAGTTTTGAACGTAAAAACCATGGGAGTAACTGCTGTTGTTTGGATAGGCGGCAATGATGTGAGCAAAGAGAGAGAGGTTATTCGGCGCGTTCGCCCTGACAACCACG
>JAHIMN010000042.1 GCA_018896395.1 Verrucomicrobiota bacterium
CTGGAACAGGAAAATGTGACCATGGACATGGAAAACCTGAGTGTCTCACTGGTGGCCGGCGGCAAGGAGCAGCTCAAAGGGAACTTCACCCTGATGTGCATATACACCCGTGAGGTAGGCGGCTCTACGGTGTCGGAAACCAACGCGCCAACCCAGTTGAAACCGGAATCGTCAAAACCGGAATCGTCGCTTGCTATTTCACCGGATATGTGAGAAACTAACAGTTAATCAGGTTCAGTGGTTCACAGTTATGGAGGTTGCCAGGCTCCGCCGAAGCGCTTCGCCCAGGCGAGCTGATTTCCGCTTCAATCTGCTCAATTGTGAACCCCGAAACCGTGAACCTTGAACCATGCCGAAAATAATTATGCGTCACTGGTACATATGGGTCTTGACAACGGGGCTGATATGCGCTCTATGGCAGAGCGTGGCCTGTGGTCAGGTTGTTGCCCCGGATCCTGATGCGGCGCCTCCGCTGGCTGCCGGGCCGGCGCCGGTTGCGCTTGTCCCCCCGGTTGCCGCAGAATCCCTGGCGCCCGGTGGTACCGGCACGGTTGCCGCGCCGGGTCGCAGTCCCTTTGCGGGGTTTGTCCCTATGACCACCGGCACGGTTGTTACGACTGGTCGGAACCCGTTCAGGGAGCTTGCCACTGCAAGCACGGGCGCGGTCGCCGCGCCGGGTCGGAACACATTCAGGGGTTTTGTTCCCGTCACCACGGGCTCGATCCCGTTGGCGCTGGCGGAGGATATCGAATCGGAATATTCGGAGTCGGAGGACGAGCTCGCATACTCCGGTACGAACCAGCCGGCGCTGATGCCGAATGTGCCCGAGTCGCCCTCAATGGATACATTGGTGGGCCTTAAGTATGAGAACATTGATGTCGCGGAGGTCCTCAGCCAGTATGCCGTGTGGACCGGCCTGGCGCTCATGCGTGCGCCCGATGTGCCCGCCGTCAAAATTACGTTGAACTGCACCAAGCGTCTGCCCAAGCGCGAAGCCCTGCTGGCCATTGAAGGGGTGCTGGCCATGAACGGCATTGCCCTGGTACCGATGGGCGACAAGTTCCTGAAAGTCGTGCAGATCGGCGCTGCGCGCCAGCAGGGCATGGCAATCGGCACCGGCCCCATGGAAAAGGATATCGTGGATACCGACCGCCTCGTGAGCCGGATTGTCGAACTCAAGCACCTTGAGTTTGCGGAAGCCCAGGCCACGATTCAGAACCTGCTCCATCCCTATGGCAAGGTTATGCCGCTGGAAAGAGTCAATTGCCTGCTGATCACGGAAACGGCGCTGAACCTGAAGCGCATCCTGGAAATCCTGGCCATTATTGACCAGCCGCTGGAATCCCGCGAGGAATTGCGCATCTTTCCCATTATCTACGCCAAGGCCTCGGAAATCCAAAGCAAAATCGAGTCCATCATTGCCGATGTCCAGGCCAAGGAAACCACGAGGCAAGTCGTTCGGCAACAGCTTGCCGCGCGCATGCCGTTGCAACCCTTTCAACCCCTCAAGCCCGGTCAGCCGGCCAGGACCCGGACAACGGTCGTGGACGTGAGCCAGCCGGACCTGGACCGGGGCTTGATCCAGAGCAAGGTCAAAATGGTGTCGGATGACCGCATCAATTCGCTGATTGTCATTACCCGGCCGGAACAGCTTTCGTTTTTTACCAACATCATTGCCGCCCTAGACCGGAAGGTGGAACCGGAAGTCAGCATCAAGGTGTTTTCGCTGGAATACGCCGATTCCAAAGACGTGGTCGCGGTGCTCAACAATCTCCTCAGCGGGGCGTCCTCCAAAGCCGCTACCCCGCAGGTGAATCCGGCCACCAAACCCGCGCCCGCGTCGATTTTCGGGCTTCCGGCCGCCGCGCTATCCACGACGGAATCCAAGAAGAGCACCACGGAAAAAGCCGGTGAAATTCAGCTCTCCGGCAAGCTGTCCTCCGAAGTTAAAATCATTGCCGATCCCCGCATCAACGCGCTCTTGGTTTTGGCCAGCCGGCCGGATATGGTCATCATCGAGGACATCATTCGGCAGGTTGATATCATGTTGTCGCAGGTGCTGATCGAGGTGGTGATCGTCGAGATCGGACTGGGCGATAAGATCAAGGTGGGAATTGACTGGCTCCAGCGTTCCATGATCGCCTACAACGCCAAGCAAGGCGGCGGAAATCGGGCGTTCCTCGGCTTCGGCGGTGCCAGCCGCTCCGGGGCGGATGCGGCGCTTAAAGATGCCACCGCCATCGATAATATCTCGGTCCTTCCCGCGAGCTCGGGGCTGACCTATTATTTTAAATTTTTTGACTACAATATTGACGCCGTCATCAATATGCTCGCGTCATCCTCGGAGGCCAAGATCCTCTCCACGCCGA
>JAHIMN010000043.1 GCA_018896395.1 Verrucomicrobiota bacterium
GGTGCGCCGCATCCGAGGCGCGGGGATCAATGCGGATGGCGGCAATCGAGATGTCCTCGCGGGCTGTGACGGTCACGAGCCCATTGCCGCTTGAAAACTCGACCGTCTTGGCCCGCAGTTGGGCCTGCATTTTACTCATGTTTTTCCGCATGCCCGCCGCATCCTTGATCATCTTCAGAATATTCGACATATGTTTGCATCCTCCATCATCCGTTTTCCGTACGTTTCACGCTCAACGCTCTACGCTTCACATGCTTCCACTATTCCCTGACTTCCTGAATATCGCCGTTGAACATATCCATTGTCTTTTGCACCGCCGGATCCTTGAACCATTTTTGTTTTTGCTGAAGGGAGGGTTTGCCGGCCGGCCGGCCGGCAGCGCTACCCTGCCCGCAGTCGCTACGCGCCAGCGTTGCGGGCGGGTGCGCAGCATTGCGGGCAGGCTGGGGCTGCGCCGCGCCGGTCGGGTGTTGGAGCGTTTCCACGGATTCCGTCTCCGCGCTCGCCGCGCGCTCAGCCAGCAGTTTGAAGTCCACGGTAATGGGGCGTCGTAACACATCATCCAGGTTTTTCTGCAGGGCGGCGCGGGTTCGCGGCAGACCGGCTTGCTCCATACGCGCGGCAAATTCCGGGTCAAAGCCGATCGTCACACGGTCGCCCACGACGGCCACCGGCCGCGCATCAAGGAGACAGCCCCTGGCCAGCGCAACCGCTTTGCCGACCTTTTCGACAAGCTCCGGCCACATCTTGATCAAATGCGCCAACTCATCACCAATGGGCCCCGCCCCTTTCGGTTTGGCGACGGACTTCGCCGTGGGATCAGCCACGGCAATCGCCGACGAGACAACCGCCGGCGCGGCAATCGCCGCCGGCTCACGCGGCGCGGTGCTGTCATCATCCAGGCTGTGCTTCAACTCCGCGATACGCCGCAAGATTTCATCCAGCGCAACGACGACCGCGGCGCGCGAACAACGGATTAACGCGGTTTCCAGCAGTGTTTTTTTGGAGAGCGCATAAGGCAAACGGTCCATGGTTTCCATCAGGATATCCGTGATACGTAACAGCCGGTCCACATGCGTCAGCGCCGCCTGCGCTTTCAACACGGCCACCTGGACGGGGGTCAAATCCAGGGCGGCCAGACCAACCCCCGCCTGCAGATACACGAGCAGATTACGGATGTGTTCCAGGAGTTCCTGCAGGAGTCTCTGCATGTCCTTCCCGTTTTTGTCCAGCGCTTCCACTTGCTGAATAACGCCGGCAATGTCGCCCTGGAGCAGGGCGGTTGACAGGGTTTCCAGTGTCTGACGCGAAACCAGTCCGAACACCGCAAGGACATCCTGTTCATGGATGTCCTTGCCCTGGAAAGAGATCAGCTGGTCCAGGGCGGATTCGGCGTCGCGCAGGCCCCCTTCCGCCGCCCGCGCCACGGCCAACACGGCGTCATCATCAATCGTCACGCCCTCCGACTGGGCAATCAGGCGCAGGCGCTCGATCAGCAGGCCGGCCGGGATGCGACGCAAATCAAACCGCTGGCACCGCGACAGGATCGTGGCCGGTATTTTCTGCGGCTCGGTGGTGGCCATGAAAAACTTGATATGCGCCGGCGGCTCCTCGAGGGTTTTCAACAGGGCATTGAAGGCTTCCATCGTAAGCATGTGGACTTCGTCAATAATGTAAATCTTGAAGCGCTGGGTCGGCATGTACTTGATGGTGTCACGCAGGGCGCGAATTTCATCAATGCCGCGATTGGAGGCGGCGTCAAGTTCATGTACATCGAGGCTGGATCCCGCCGTGATTTCATTGCACGCGTCACAATGGTCGCAGGGCGTGGGAGTCACACAATCCTTGCAGTTCAGGGCCTTGGCAAAAATACGCGCAATGGAGGTCTTACCGATACCGCGCGGACCCACAAAAAGATAGGCATGCGCCACCCGATTCATCCGTATGGCGTTGGTCAGCGTCTGAATGACGTGGTCCTGGCCGACGACATCCTGGAACTGCCTGGGCCGCCATTTGCGTGCGAGTACTTCATAGGCCATGGCCATTCATCCTTGTTTTTTTGCAACTACTCACCACGGATGACTGCTATCCGTTCGAATATGGTTTTTCTGACAAGACTTTACCACGGATGAACACGGATTGACACAGATACCGGCAGAAGGGGAGTATCCCCATCATTGTTTTCAAATCATTTTTCTTTATCTGTGTTCATCCGTGTTCA
>JAHIMN010000044.1 GCA_018896395.1 Verrucomicrobiota bacterium
AAGGCCTGCGGGCGCTTTGCGACAAGAAAGACCTGTTGCTCCTATGTGACGAAGTCCAATGCGGCATGGGCCGGACCGGCAAGTGGTTCGCGTTCCAGCATTTCGATATAGAGCCGGACGCCTTTTCAATGGCCAAGGCGCTGGGCAGTGGTTTCCCCATCGGGGCCATTGTTACCAATCCCAAGCTGGCCGACGTGTTCCAGCCGGGCAAGCATGCCACCACCTTTGGCGGCACTCCCCTGGCCTGCGCGGCGGCCCTGGCAACCGTGCAAGTTATCGAGCAGGAAAATCTGCTCCAGCACGCCTCGGACCTGGGCGCCAGATTCAAGAAGGGGCTACAGGCGCTGGTGGAAAAATACCCCGAGCATTTTACCGAAGTGCGCGGGCTGGGACTCATGCTCGGTCTCGTGCTCACCGCTTCCGCCAAACCGCTGGAAGATAAATTGATGGAAATGGGCCTGATCACGCTGGCCACGGGCAAGCAAGTGCTCCGTTTCCTCCCTCCGCTTACCGTAAAACCTAACGAAGTGGATGAAGCGCTGGATATGATTGCCGACGCCTGCACGGAAATGTTTGGCACGGGCGAGGGCACGGCGGAAGACACCAAACCGGAATAAATGAATTTTCGATTGCCGATTTTCAATTTCCGATTTTTCAAGCTCAATCCGTAATCGATATCGCGGCATGTAGTCTTACAATCGGAAATCGGCAATCGAAAATCGCAAATTGATTATGTCTGCCCGGATCAATCCGAATGTCGTGTATCTCCCAACGCGCGCGATTCAGCGCGCGGCGCGGCGGTTTTCCACGCCTTTTTTCATTTACGAGGAAAGCCGCATCCGCGCCAACTGTAAGCGCTTCCGCGACACATTCCGGCGCTATTTTCCGAGCTTTACACCGCTCTTTGCCGTCAAGGCCAACACGAATCCCGCGCTTCTGAGTATTATCTTTTCGAAAGGCTTCGGCGCGGACGCCTCGAGCGAGGCGGAGGCCTGGATCACCCAGCACCTGGACGCCACGGGAATGTACACCGGCAACTACACCACCGAAGCCGAATTGCGCTTCGTACTCAAGACCGGGCACTTCCGGCTGAACCTGGACGATATCAGCATGTTGCCGACAATCCGGAAAATCGGCGTGCCGGAGTTTCTGTCGTTCCGCGTCAATCCGGGCATCAGCCAGGGCGGCATGAAAAGCCTGTTTTTGGCAGGGCCCGACGCCAAATTCGGTGTGCCCGCGGGCGACATTGTGAAGGCCTATCGGCAGGCACGCGCGCTGGGCGTCCGGCGCTTCGGCATCCATGCCATGACCGGCAGCAACGTGCTTGACGAGCGCTACTTCGCGGCAGTGGCCGACAAATTGCTGACCATTGCCGGCGAAGTAAAAAAAGCCGTCGGCATTGATTTCGAATGCCTGAATGTGGGCGGGGGCTTTGGCGTCCCCTACCGCCCGGAACAGCCCTGCCTGAACCTCGACCAGGTGGCACGCAATATCCGCCGCATCTTCAACCGTCAATGCGCACGTTACGGGTTGCGCGAACCCGTGCTCATGGCGGAACCGGGGCGGTGGATCCTGGCCGATAGCGGCTGGCTGGTCGGCCGCGTCCACGTCGTAAAGCGTAGTTTCAAAACGTTTGTCGGCATTGATGCCGGCATGAACGATCTGCCCCGGCCGGCGATTTATGACGCTTACCATCACATCACCGTTGTCGGCAAGCCGACGCGAGGCCGTAAGGAGACGGTGAACGTGGTGGGACGGCTGTGCGAAAACAATGATCAGTTTGCCAGGGACCGGCGCCTGCCGGTCGTCGCGGTGGGAAATCTGATTGCCATCCACAACGCCGGAGCGCATGCTTACGCCATGGGGCACAATTACAATAACCGGCTACGGAGCGCTGAGTTTTTGATCACGCGTTCCGGCGCGCTTAAAAAAATCCGCCGTGCGGAAACCATCCGTGATTTATTCCGGACGACAATAAGGAGATAATAAATAAATTGGCCAAGCCATCCAGTCGTCAAATAGTACATGCGGCATTGTCGCACCAACCGACGGAGCGCACGCCGTTGTTTGAACTTTTCCAGTCTTTTCATCCCATTCACTGGAAAATATGCGGCCGGACTGTTGCCACCGATATGGCCATGGCCTGGGACGCAATGGCCGACGGCATCGCCTGGGAAGAACTGGCCGAGGCTGAGATAAAGGCCGAATATGCCGTTCGCAAGTTTTTCGGCCTGAACATGGTGCGCTTGAACGGCGCTCCGTCCAGGAATTTCGCGCGACCGGTCAAAACCGGCAAAAACAAGTGGAAACTGAATGGTACCGCTTATCACCTTAACGAACGCATATTCATGGTTGAGCCGGAAAATCCTACCGAGGCGATGAGCGACAGCAAAAAAATATCTGAAAATGAGACCCGTCTGATGATTGAAAAATGGGATGGAAATGAACCGGCTGAATCTGGTGAAATTGACCCCGTGTTGCGCGGCGTGCAAAGCCTGGCGCAACGCGACGGTCTTGACTGGGTATACATGGCGGAAATCGGCGCCGGAACAGGCGTCGCCTTCTATCCCCCTTTCATGCTGATGTGGCTGATTGATGAACCTGACCTGCTCCGGCGCTGGATTGACATGCACAAGACCGCCGCTTTTGCCGCCACAAAACTTGCCATTCGCGCCGGCTGTTCCGTGGTGGCCATTGGCGGGGATGTCAGTTGTGACAAGGGGCCTTTTATCTCGCCGGCTCATTATCATGAATTTATCCTGCCCGTTATTCAGGAACACGTAAAATTGATTCATTCGCTCGGGGCAAAAGCAGTTTATACTTCCGACGGCAATCACTGGCCGATCAAGAAAGATTTTTTCTTTAACTCCGGCATTGACGGTTACAAGGAAGTCGACAAGGCCGCCGGCATGACCTGGCCGCGCATGCTGGAGGAGGGCGTGGCTGACAGGGTCTGTATCATCGGCAATATTGACGCCCGCCATACGCTTTGCCTCGGAACGCCGTCAGAAGTGCGCGCGGAAGTAAGAGAGTGCCTGGATTACGGACGCCGCGCGAAGGGCGGCCATATTCTTCACGCCAGCCATTCGGTTCACGAGGACGTCAAGGCGGATAACTATTTTGCCGTTGTCAATGCCTACCGTGAATATTTTGAGATGGAACCTCTGCCAAATTGACGATTGGCAACCATTCGGAAGAAATTGACCAGGATGGTCCGGCCGTCCATATAGGGCTTTTCCCAGCGTTCGGCGTGGAATTGCATGCCGTATAACAGCCGCGCACCATGCCGGATCATTTCATAGGTACAGTCCGCGCTTTTCGCCAGGTGAAGAAAGCCCCGCGGCAGTTTTTTGATCTCGCATCGATGGCTTTCGCAGACTCGGACACGCCGGAGCAAACCCGCAAAGATCGGATCCGCACGTAGAATGTACGCTTCCACAAATGCATCCGCATAGTAATAGCCCGGATGGCCCTTGACGGCGCCGGTATCCGGCTCCCCGGGGCGGCATTTGCGCATCGGCTCATCCGGCAACCGGCGGACCTTGCGCAGATCCCGATTAAAGCAATGGCCGATCAATTGATGGCCCTGGCAGATGGCCAGGAGCGGTATTTTCGTGGTATGCAACAGGTCGTTGAGCCCGTATAAATCCGACACACGGATCGTCGGCCAGGGATCCGGGGACCCGGTGATAATAACGGCCTGCGGATCCACAGCGTTCACCGTGACCGGACATGCGTCCGCGTAGTGCATCGTCAAAACCGGCTGACCGGTCAATTGTTCCACCCGGCATTTAAGGCCGGTGGCCCTATCCCGCTGGTCATAGTCCTTACGGTTTCGCATGCTGATTACGAGAATCATGGCTGCGCTCCTTCTAAAAGATCATCCATAAATAAATGTGGGCCATGACGCAATTTACGGATAAGCTTTTAATGCATTGACAGAATGACGGGGCATTTGTTACACGTACGACGCCGCCTGTAAAGCATTCTTATCGCCTGACGAAATCCATACAGGAGAATGAAATGACCGTAAAAAAAATCCGCCATTCAACCGGCCGCATGCCATGGCCCATCCGGGCCGTTCAGCTCGACCTGGCCCGGCACATGGAAACCCTGGATTATATCTGCCGTTATGCCGATTTCTCCGCCCGGCAGGGATTCAACACCCTGGTGCTGTACCTGGAAGGACGCGTGCGGACGCGCGTGTTTCCTTACCGGCCCAGAGAAGAATCCTATACCTTGAAGGATATGGCCTCCGTAGTCAGGCACGCGCGCGCCGCCGGCATGGAGGTGGTTCCCGTTGTGTCAACGCTCGGCCATTGCGAACAGTTCCTGAGCTGTAAACAACTGGCACACATGGCCGAGGAGCGCGACGGCCATGCGCGGTTCGGCAAGGCTTCGCCGTTTGTTTTTTGCCCATCACTGGACGAGACCTACGAATTTTTCGAGGCATACTTCGGAGAACTGGCCGGGGTATTCACGTCCGCGCATTTCCATGCCGGGCTGGATGAATCATGGAACATGGGTTTTTGCAACCTGTGCCGCGAGCGGTGGGCCGCTGAGGGGCTGGGAGGGATTTTCACGAAACATGTACGCCGCACCGAGCAAATCCTGCGCCGGCTGGGCAAACGCATGTGGATGTGGGACGACTTCTATGAGCTGTTCCCGGAAGAGCTGGAACGCGCTCCCAAAAACGTGGTGCAATGTCACTGGGGTTATGAGGACCTGGTCGAGCTCGAAGGGCAGAAGGCGCATTTCGTCAACCGTTGGCGGCAGGACTGGCTGAAGGTTTACGAACGCCTCGGTCTGGATGCGATCATCTGCCCGGCGGACAATTATTCCAACATCCAGACGTTCACGGATTATGGCCGCCGTTATCGCGTCTTGGGCGGGCTTATGACTCAATGGTCGAGCACGCGGAGATTCAAGCCGGCCAACAACGCCATCCTGGCCTTTTGTGGGCGGCTTTGGAACAGCCGCGGGTTCAATCCCGAGCGGGCCTGGCGCTCGACGGCCGCGGAGCTGATCTCCGGAACCCGGCCCATGCTGGCCGAGGCGGTGCGCGAGCTTGTTCGCCTCGGCGGCTACCGGCTCCGTCCCGGATCGGGCGTGCAATACCGCTGGACGCGTGACGACGACATGCAGCGCACCGCCATACGCATGGCGCTGAAATTGTTACGCAGCGAGCGCGGCCGGAACCCGGCGTTGGCCGCAGAGCAGTTCCTGTCCGACCTGGAATTTTCGGCGCGTTCCGCGTTGTTCCAATGGGACCTGCATGCGCTGGACCTGGAGTTGTCCTATCCCCGCCGTCCGACCGGAGACCAGGCGCGGTTGAGCGCCCGGGCCGGGGCGTGCAAGGCCGAACTGGAGGCATTACTGAAGTACTGGCGCGCATTTTACAAGCGGCTGGGATGTCCAGCGATTTCCGGGGACCGGAAGGCTGATGAGCATTGGCGCCGTCTTCCAGGCATACTGGAGTCGATCGTAAAACGCCTGGGGCGGAAGCCCGCCGAAAAAGACTGGCTCATGATCCTGCGCCTTTTCATCCAGGATTATTATGGTGCGCCCAGCCTCAAGGTGTCCGTGACGGCCGGGAAAAGGATCATCGAAGTCGTCCAGGGCCAGATCAAGCATCCGACCCTGACCGCGAATCACAACGGCGGCCATTACGATGTGCAGATCCCGTTCATTTCGGAAAGAGAACCGGACGGCGTCCGGCTGGAAGGCGGCGGTTACGGCGGGCAGGGCGTGGTTTTCGTGGAGCTGCTGAACCCTCGCGTGAAGCTGGTGCCCAGCGCGATCCGGCGGGCCGAAGGTCCACTCAGCCGGCCGGAAGCCGTGCTGCGGGACGACTCTGCCTACGCCTATATGGGGTGGCGGGATATTCTTTCAGCCACGCACAACCCCGGCCTGGCAGAGCATCGCGCGGTGCTGGACATCGGTATGGGGCGGTGGTAGGTCCTAAATCTGCGCGTAACGAAGCGCGGCTGATGGTCGATGGGTAATGGTTGATGGGTAATGGTTGATGGTTAATGAATCGTGACTACTCAGGTGTTCAGTGTTCGGTGTTCAGTGTTCAATGTTCGGAGGAGCATGACCGATGAACCAAGAGGCAACAGGCAAGGCTTATTTGCAGTGCATTCGAATGCTCAATGGTCTGGAGAAGTCGCTTGAACAGCACCTTCCTAAGAAGGAACGCCGTTGGGCCGTCGCTGATGCCGCCGACGAGCATGGCGAGCCGAACCCCGAACACTGAACCCCGAACACCTGGGTAGTTGCAGCTCATCATGAAATACCGGAACGTCTCGTGGCGTGAAATTGACACGTGCGTGGAAACGGTGGGCCAGGCTATCCGCGCCGCGCGGTTCCGACCGGACTGCATTGTCGCCATTCTCAAGGGCGGCCTGGTACCCGCGCGCCTGCTTTCCGACTTTTTCGGCTCCATTGAAATCTATCCCATTCGCGTCAAGGCCTATGCGGGGACCCGCAAGCTGGCCCGCGTGCGGTTCGAACCCTTCCGGTATTCCATTGGCCGCAAAAACGTGCTCCTGGTAGACGACATTCACGATTCCGGCCAGACACTGCAGAAAGTGATTCGACATCTCCAATGTCGCCGCCCGCGCGCCCTGCATACCGCCACCCTGTTTTACAAGCATAACGCGCTACATCCGCCCTACTTTCATGCACGTACGGTCGCACCCGACGTCTGGGTGGTCTTCCCCTGGGAAAGAAACGAGATGAAGAATGCGCATCACACAAATAGACTCTGAACCTGAAATAAAGCAAACCCCAAGTCCCCAGGATCTTGCCTTCATGCAACCGGCAACCCTGCGTCGTCCAGCAACGCGTCCGGCACCTCGTTGATGCGGAGCTGGCAGGTCTTGTTGGCATAGGCCACGTAATGCCTTCCGCCAAAACGATAGAACTGGGGATAGCCGATCTCAAAATCCTTGAACGGACCGCCCGGCACACCGTCGTTGTAGATGACCACCTTGGGATTGGTAAAGTACAACCCCGCGTTCTTGGTCACGCCGGGCGTCTCGCGGCCCACGGCAATCCACAGCGGATCGCGCGGATAGCCGCCGCCAAGCTCAGCGAACGGGTGAAAGGGGTTCCGCTCATGATGTTCTACTCCGTGTTCTGCAGTTCCCCCACTGCCGCCACCATGGCCCGGAAATTCTCCGGAGGAATCGGCGGGTTAATTTCACTGGAGGAGGCCACAAACATACCGCCCGTCTCCAGCGCGTTGGTTTCGCGGATGTGACGGCGGACCTCGGCCTTGACCTGCGCCGGTGTCCCGCGCTCCAGCAAATCTACGCCATCCACCCCACCCGCCCATACCATTTCCGGCCAGGCGTTTTTCAGTTCAACGATGTCCATGCCGCAGTTGGGCTCCAGGCAATAGAAGCCGTCGACGTTGCAGGCGATCAGGTCGGGAATCGCTTTCTTCCAGTTGCCGTCACTGTGGTAGAGCGCTTTCACGCCATGCGCATGCCAAGCGGCTGCCAGTTGCCGGATGTAGGGGTAGTGATACACGTGCAGAAAGTCCGGCGGAAAGATTGGCCCCTGTTTGGTCGCGAAATCTTCAGGAATCAGGATCACCGGTGACAGTGCGGCATCCGCAACCGCGTGCACTCGGCGGAGTTCGCACGCCACCAAGGCCTCCATGAAATCCTTCAGGACTTCCGGGTAGTCGAGCTGGAAGAAGGTGAAGATCTCCAGCCCCATGGCATCGAAGGCACTACAGAAACCGGTCCAACTGTAGTTCAAGATAACGGTGTCGCCGATTTTCTTCTGGAGCATCAACATCGTGTCGCGGTAGGCGGTGCGGGCCGCGGCGGCCTCAAATGGTGCTGCACGCAGGGCCACCGTGCGCCGCCGCAACCATTCCGCCGCACCGTACTCATCGGTGAACGGGCGGCTGACATGCCAGCTCGTCCAGTTATCATTCTGCGACACAAAGCCGTCGGGCGAGGTGACCCGCGCCGTGCCGCGCGGCGCACCCGGCGGCATGACCAGGTCGCAGGTCTGGCGGATCACGGCACAGATGTCGTCAACCGTGTAATTGAAACCCTCGATGGTTTTACCGGTCCAGTCGGCAATGACGCGCGGGTTGTAGCTGAGCTGCTCGAGCAGCGCCGCCCGATCTAACTCCTGATGATTCAATGTTGTCTTTACCCGCTCCATCTTGCTCATCACATCATTTTTAAACAGTTTTTCCATCAGTTGTCTCAATAAAAAGATTAAACCGCTAAAATTGCCATTACGGAAAGCAATAGATTCATTTTACGCATTGGTTTACCTCTTTTCGGTTATGTCCACCACGAACACGTCCGAGCGTCCTCTGCGTGCGGCATTAAATGCAATCCAGTGGCCGGTGGGATCGGCCAGCGGGTGCGGGTGTGAATACTGGCCAGGAATGCTTTTCCACTCCGTTTGATGTCGGCAGATGGGTTCCAAGCGAGGAGTGCCGTCATTCGGTTTATCGTAGTAAAGCCATTGCAGCCGATCGGTGGAGAAATCACCATCGAGAATGAGCGCCGGCCGCGAAGGATCGGCAGCCACATGGCCATAATTGCGAGCCTTCGGAAAAGACTGCTCCCATCGCGTCTGCCCGTCAGGGGTGGTAATTCCAAGATAGATGCCGCCCCCTGGAAGTGGTCCGTGATAAGCCAATGCAGACCCGTCCCACAGCCAAGACGTATGAGTTTGGAACGGACCGGGAAAAGATTTCTTCAAGGGACGCGTGTTGCGCGAGGAAATGTCGAGGATCCAGATACGTGGCGTCTTCCCGTCACTGCCGTTCCAGTAGGCCGGTGGGAGGTCGAGGTCGAAATAGAGCAGGTTCGGGTCCGTTGGGCTGAAGGCGCAGTGCGCGGATTGCGCTGGCTTGCGTTCGAAGAGGATTTCGGGATTCCCCGGCTTTTTGAAAGGCACGCGGATGACCCGGAGCGTGTGGTCCGGATAGCTCACATAGGAGCGGGTGACCGGCTCACCCCGACGGATTTGGGGATGGGCACTGCTCAGCGTGATGGCTACCCAGCGTTCGTCCGGCGAAACGGAGGGCGCGCCCAGCGCCACAGCCGTATCCAGCACACAATCAAAAACCAATCCGTCCGTTTCGCCGTAATACGAACCGTAGGCGGACACCACTAGGCCTGCGTTCCGCGTCATTTTTCCCACCTCCGCCGCGCGCTTGATGTCGCCATGCGGCACATGGACGTCTCCACCCCATTCAATGCTCGTGAGCGGGGTTTGCTTAACCAGGCCAATGATTTCCGCCGGCGTTAATTTACGAAATGTGATTGATACCAGTCCGGTAAGCCATGACATACGTCCTCACAGATAAAACAACTGTTGCTCTTCTTTGCTTAAACTTCCCTTACGAAGGAAATGGTTACTGTAAATAACATCTCCATCAAATCATCTCCAGACTTGATAACCGGGACATTCTACAAACTGCCAGGGATAAGCGGCAAAAGGATGCTCTTTCACCACTTGAGACATAATCGCCAGTGAAAGCATCCGCCACCAGGTGGCAAAAGAACTGCCCTCATGTGCTCCGGAATACATTAGTTTACTGCCGTAAAACATTTCCTTATTCTTTATAAAGACAAAACCATTATCGACAACGCGGTTGCTTAAGACCCACGCAATCGTCCGGCTCAAAGCCGCAAGAATATCCTGACGGCGGTATTCTGTTTTAAGACAAAAACGGCACAACGGATCAATGGCGTCAATATCCTCGCACCCGCTGGTATTTTCATGAATACCGAATCCGCCCTGGGCAGTTTGCATGGAAAGCATGGAATCAATAATGCGCTCAACGCAAGCCACCGGCCGGCGGTCATATTCATAAAGCAGATAAAAGTGATAGGCGCCCTGATAAGCTTGGTTCATTTTCGCCGGAGTGTCAAAATTCAGTCCCCATAGACCGGTATTGGCATCCTGTTTCTTATTCAGCCAGTCAAAAACGATTTCCATGGCCCGGTCGGCGGGTCGCACATGATGGAAGTCGCGCGCATATTGCAGAAGTTGTCCCAGATTGAGGATTTCGTTTCCGACAAAATCAATTTTTTCCTGATCGCGCCTTTCCAGCCATGCCTGGAGATAAGCTTCGTCATAAAACGGCTTGAGGATCCCAAATTCGCGTTCCACGACTCCGCCCAAGGCTGTCATGGCAATAATCGCATGACAGCTCAAATGCCACCAGCCGCACCATTCCATGTGAGGCGCGACATACCAGGAGCCCGGGTGGGCAATAATTACATCCTTGAAGAAACCGTCATCATCCTGGAACGACTGAATGGATTTGATCCATTCTTTTTTCAGCTGGGCGTCAATAGTTTGCAGTTCATTCAAGAGATGGCGGGCCATGGCGGCGTAACACGAGGCATAAAGAATAGGTTGGGTCTGGCAGGCAGCGTAGCGGTAGCGGCCGTACTCGTCTTCCTGGCAACGTAATCTCTCGTAAAAATCGAGTATTTCCCGCTTAAAGACCGTCACATCCATTTTGATTTGCTTTTCCAGA
>JAHIMN010000045.1 GCA_018896395.1 Verrucomicrobiota bacterium
AGCGGCGGCGTGGATAGTTCGGTGGTGACGCTTCTGGGCCATCGGGCACTGGGCAAGCAGATGAAAACCTTTTTTGTGGACAATGCCCTGATGCGCGCGGGCGAGCCTCAGCGCATTGTGCACCTGTTCGCCGACTTGGGCATTCCAGTGCAGAATGTGGACGCACGCCAGGAATTTCTGGCGGCCTTAAAGGGCATTAGCGATCCCGAGAAAAAGCGCCAGGCCATTACCGATACCTTCTACGCCAAAGTGTTTGTGCGCCTCGTGCGCGAGACGAAGGCGCATTTCCTGATGCACGGCACAATTTTGACCGACATCGAGGAAACCGTGGCGGGGATCAAGCGCCAGCACAATATTCTCTCCCAGCTGGGCATCAAGCCGGAAGAAGCTTACGGCTACGCGGTGCTCGAGCCGCTGAAAACCCTGCGCAAGACGGGGTCCGGGCCGTAGCCGCCGAACTCGGCCTGCCGCCGGAAATCGCGCGGCGCATGCCGTTCCCCGGCCCCGCCCTGGCCGCGCGGATCGTCGGCGACGTGACCGAGGAAAAATTGGATCTCGTGCGCCGCGCCACGGCGATCGTCGAGGAGGAACTGGCCGACTGCGGCGCCTTCCAGTACCTGGCGGTGCTCTTGAACGATTACGCCACCGGCATCCGCAACAACAAGCGCGAGTTCGGCCAAATCATCGTCGTGCGCTGTATCGAGAGCACCGACGCCCGCACCGCCACCGTCACCCGCCTGCCCTGGGAAAAGCTGGAGCGCATCTGCCGGCGCATAACGGATATCCCCGGCGTCAACCGCTGTCTCTACGACCTGACCCCAAAACCACCCGCCACGGTGGAATACGTGTGAGGCGGCACGCATCATGTAGCGGCCCCACTCTGCCGGGGCAAAGACGCGGCGACAAGACTTCAAGCGAAGCGTTTGCCCCCGTTACGCTACTCAGAAATAAATATTGACAAAGCGATTTGTTAGTGAATAAATAGAAGAGAAGGCCAAAGTGGCAAAGGCACAGAAGCACAAAGTGATAAGAACATTTAAAATCCCTCTGGCTTTGTGCCTTTGTTTAGCCGCCATACTCCGCCGTGACGAGACGACGGCGGGTGCCAGCTTTAACATGCAAGGGGGATCATATGCCGATGTTATTGATAATCAAGTTAAAGAAAATTATCTATAACGGAGAAAATATCGGCAATGATTTGAGTTTTCAGTTTGACGTAAAAGGTCAAGCTACGCAGGTAAAAACCAGAATTTCTTCCGGACAGCATAAGTCGTTTAACAAAGCTCTTTTTCAGGGAACTTTCCCGGAAGGTTCCACCAGTCTGCCAATCAGGGTAACACCCCAATAGGGGAAATTAGCATGAGAAAGAAAATATTTCTTAGGCCTTGGATTGTTGGTCTATATTGGGTGCTGTTTCTTACGCCCGGTCTTGTGGCAATAGGAAAAGAGTTTTCGGAAGAAGAAATGCTATCAGTGTTGCCAGCAGGCAGCGTGATTGCCAGCATCCGTCCGCGGCTTCACGAAGATGGCGGAAAAACAGCAAGGAAGAGGGCCATTATGCAAGTTCGGTTAAGTAACCAGGAGGACATAGAGACTATTGTTGGATATTATACCGAGCCGGACCGAGAGGGGAAAGAGCAAACAGCGACATATTACAGCCGAGTCCATGTTGCTTTGCTGGCGCGAAAGAATAACGCAATTAAAGTTCTTTGGGACTCCGGAGGATGGGGGTTCGATTTTGGAATGAGGCGCACAGAAGACACATACACCGATACTCAGCTGTCGCTTTTTTTGGGCCTCCGAGATCTCAACGACAATGGGAGAGATGAACTCGTCTTTTGCAGGACATCATTCGGGGCCGAAGGCTCTCAGTTTGAAATCTGGCAATACGATTCACAAAAAGAAAAGATGATACAAATATGCGAGACCGCCGGTTCAATTGAAATAGTTGAAAGTCCGAGCAACAAATGGCCGGTAATCAGGGCGACGTCTTTTCATGCAAGCACTATACGCACTATGTTGTTTGAGTACGATTCGGATCTCCGATGCTACAAGGCGAGTAAAGCCGAACTGGACCGGCAGACCATGGAGTTGGAAAAATGATTGTCCGTTGCGACCTGAGCGGAAGGGGGTCACTCGCGATATAAGCGTCTTGTCGCAAAAGTCTGGGAAGCAATATTATGACCTGTAAACAAACGCAGTTTTGATATCATCGGCGAAGATTTATGAGCCCTGATCAGTATATGTTAAAAAGGATTGTCCGGCGTATTGTCGCAACGGCGCATCCCCGTAAAATTATCCTTTTCGGTTCCGCCACTCGGGGAACCTTCTCAAAGGACAGCGATTTGGATTTCCTCGTGGTTGTGCCGGATGGAACCAATCGCAATCGTGTCGCGCGCGCCATCTATCGAAACATGATTGGATTGCTTCAGCCGGTGGATATCGTGGTAGCCACGGAAAACGATCTCCGGAAACACGCGGATAATTTCAGCCTGATATATTATCCCGCCTTAAGAGAAGGACGGGAATTGTATGCCGCATAAAGCCCACGGTTGCGGAAGCCCGGATGACTGGTTGCGCCATGCGCAAAGTGACTTGGCGCTGGCGCGGGCCGGTCGCGCGCAGGGGGTGTTGCTGGGGGATTTGTGCTTTCACCTTCAGCAGTGCGTGGAAAAGTGCCTGAAAGCCGTATTGGTGCAGTGTCATGTTTCGTTTCCTTACACTCACAATATTGCCGTTTTAATAACATTGTTGCGAAAATCGAAGTCAAAGTGGCCCAAAAAGTTAGATCGGTGTGCAGAGTTGACAGACTATGCGGTCAGAACGCGCTATCCCGGTGAGACAAATCCTATTACGGTGGTGGAATATCAACAAGCGCTGACCATTGCCGGGAAGGTTTTAGCATGGGCAACTACAGCCATTTATGCGAATGCCAGGAGTAACACTGACTTGAAGTAAATAAATATCAACCATATCCCGTTTGGCTTCGGCGGTGATATAAACGGCGAATTGCATTATCCCCCCGCTCCACATACTTTTCGGCGAACATCAGCAAACACCTGCTTGAGCGGCTTGAAACGTTTTTTGCGAATATCTTCCTACCCTTGCGCCACAATCTGTTTCAGCTTGGCAACCGTATCGCGCGCTAAGACCATATCCGGCAGAACCAGGTCCGGCAGGCGGCTGAATGGAACCATTTCGGCCGTGATGGGGCCCTTGTATTTGATCTTGGCCAGCGCGGCCATCACGGCTTTCCAGTTGACGTCGCCCTTGAGCAGATCGTCGCCAAACCCGTGGATCCCGCCGCCGCAATCCTGACGCGCAAAGTTTTTAAAATGCACGGCGGCAATACGCCGCCCCAGGATTTCAATCCAGTGTTCCGGATAGCCGTTAATCAGGCAGTTGCCGACATCCAGGTACACGCCCACGCGCCGGCTCTTGAACTGATCCACGAACAGCTTCATGGCCATGGGATCGGCCAGGAACCAGTTCCACACATTTTCCAGGGCCATGGTTACCTTCTGCTTTTCAGCCTCCTTGAGACAAATACGGAGTGAGGCCGTCGCATTTTTCCAGACGGCCGCGTACGGCACAACCGGCTTGGAGGGATCCCAGGGCACCGCCACCGCGCCGGGCACGACCAGGACGACCTTGGCGCCAACCCGGGCGGCCACACGCAGATATTCTTTGGTGAACGCGATAGCCTCGCAGCGTTCCGCGGCATCCGGCGACGAGAGTGGATGATCCCAGTAATACCCCGTCGCCAGTGTTTCAATCCGCAGATTCAGGTGGGCGGCCTTGGCGCGGATGGCACGGCATTGCGCTTCGGTAATGCCGCGTGCAAACTCGCCCGCCCCGAAGGTCAACTCGATGCCGCCAAGGCCCATGGCCGAGGCTTCTGCCAGCGCCTGTGCCACGGGCTTCTTGCCCTCGAATCCGCCAAGGGTCCAATAATTCATCTGCCGAATGTTGTTCATGGATCATTCCTTTCTTAAAGAAACGTTAACCAAAGCTAATAGATCAGGTTAAGGCATGGTTCACGGTTCAACGGTTCACGGTTAATGGCGCGCGTCGCGCCATTGACTGCATAGGAGAAGCACTCTTATTTGGGCGGAGCTTGGCAACCTTTGAACCATTGAACCGTGAACCGTTGAACCCTGCCCTCATTTGAATCGCACGATCTTCCCCGAGCGGGCCGACTTGACTTCCGCCTCGATGAGTTGAACGCTCCGCAGGGCCGATTCCGGCGGCACCACCGGCGACGCGCAGTTCCGGCGGATGCAGTCCAAGAAATGCTTCAGCTCATGGAAATAGCCGTCGCCCTCCGCAACCGCCACCGGCTTGGCCTGGCCTTTGGCCGGGCAGAGTTGAAGTCCCTGGGCATCGAAAATCAGGGTCGCCTTTTCCAAGGCGATCCGGAACGTCATGGAGAACGGGAAGCCGGCGTTATATTCCCAAGCGCCTTCGGCCTGGATCAGCGTGCCCGGCGCATAGTTATAAAAGGTTGTGATGTGATCCAGACCGCCATTTTTATTTTTTACGGCGCGGCTCAGGACCGAACGCGGCTGGCCAAGCATATAGAGCACAAAATCCGCATCGTGGATGTGCAGATCAAGGGCACAGGCGCCGCTCTTGCGCGGATCCTCCAGAAAGCGCTGCCAGCTCCAGGTAGGCCGCGGGCTCACGCGGGTAAAAACGGCACTGACTACTTTGCCTAATTTTTTGCTCCGCACCAGCTCGCGGGCTTTGGCATAAGCCGGCCAGAACCGGATGCACTGGGCAATAAACAGTTTGCGCCGGGCCGCGCGGGCGGCCGCGATCATGGCGACGGCCTCGGCTGATTTCAAGGCCATCGGTTTTTCACAGATAACGTGATGGCCGGACTTCAGCGCGCGGATGGCCCAGCGGGCATGGAGATAAGTCGGTAGCGTGATATCCACGATATCCACCGCCGGGTCTTTCAGCAGGTCGGCGGCGTTTTCATAAACATGAATGCCGCGCAAGTTCTGGCGTCCGCCCGCGGCGCCGATGTTACCGACAATGCCCGACCAATCCCCGGAGCGCTTGCGGACATCCACGTCGGCAATGGCCGTCACCTTGGCGCCCTTTATTTTGGCGTAGGTATTGAAATGCATTTTGCCCATGAACCCCAACCCGATGATCCCAATGTTCAAACTCATGACATAACTCCTTCCGGTTTTAGATAACGCCGTTAAACCGCACTCTGCCTCTGTAACTGGCGCCGGTTAAGACACCGACGCTTACGAAATGCTTTTTATAAGGCAAACGGTATGAGATTACAACAAAAAAGTGGCGCAGGGGAATGGGCCTTCCGGCGCCAGACCCGGGGACAGCAACTGACACCGGCAACATCTTACACTTCCGGTCTTGTGCAGGGGGAACGAACTTCCTATACTCCAATCAAACAGCCTCGTTCTCATCGAACAAATGCGGAAAGCGGGAATTATGCGCATTGCCGTCGTCTCTGATATCCATGCCAATCTGC
>JAHIMN010000046.1 GCA_018896395.1 Verrucomicrobiota bacterium
CTTTCATGAACACTTGCGGAAATCCGGGGTTCCCAAGATTATAGACACCAAAATCCGGACGCACGGGCAAACAGGCCATTCGCCCTTTCCCCATCTGCCGGACCGCCAACAGGGGCGGAGCGGATCCGGCAACGCCCTGATCTTTCCAGGTCGGATACGGATTGTTATGTTCCTGCACTACGTTATAGATATGAGCGCTTTTTTCCCCATGCACCAGCACCTGCCATTCCGGCGAGAAACCGGCCAATGCGGTCGCCACACGGTTATAATCTGCCACCTTGGGATAGGCGAGGCAGGCAATTCCTTTCGTCACCGCATGGGGCACAATCTGACGGGTCCACCAATAGTTCCCAAAACCCGTTACAGGATCCTGAATGCCCCGGTCCGGCTTAACCAGAATGCCGGCTTCCGGAAACGTCTTTTTTAAAAGGTCATCCGTACTGGAAATCAGCCAGATGCCGCCGCCGGCATCCAGGTAACGCTTGAACACGTTCGTTTGTGCCGCGCCGATGCTGGCGTTGTAATAACCGCAGGGGATGATCAGGACTTGAAACTTGCTGATCTGCCGCCAAAACGCCTCTTCATCAGATGACGGAATAATATAACCGGCATCAAAGCGTTCGCGGGCCATCTCCTTTTGAAACAAAGGGAACAAACTCCGCAAATGCCATGTTCCGGCCGCAATATAACCCACGCTCACCGGCCGTATATCCGTCGGCTTTGCCGCCGCCAGAGTTTCCACCTCGGCCGCTTTGCGACATGACATTATAAAAAAAGAAGCAACAACGAACGCCGTCATAACCAGTACAGCCAAAAAACTCTTTGATCTCATTTTTATTCCCTCCTTACAGGTTACAAGAAATGCCTCAGTCATTGAGGGATGAGCTAACCTGAATTATGCATAAACTTGGCAACATGCCTCGTATCGTCCCGTAGGGACGCGCGCGAAAGGAGCATTGGGTTCAAGTCTCAATTTTCATCAATTCATGCTGGAAACGAATGTAAAGTTCTTTCAATTTGCGCTTGAATTTAATTTGCGTTCAACCTACCAGTCCGCTTATCATTTGTCAAGTTTCATGCCCGGTATTTTAGATGTTTAAAAATCCCCCGATTTTTCTTTCCGCATTCCTGCTCTTTCAGCCCCATTTTCACCGAATTTCCTAACACCGAATCTTCCTGAGCCACTATACCCATAGGTCAATGCTTCATTGGTTATATGTTTCCGACTGATGTCCCCATTCCGATAAATCCGGCAAGGTTTTTTCAACAATTCGACGTTGACTGCGGATGGCTAAATAGATACGGTGGGGGTGCAGCAGCAGCAGTAGAATGTGAGGCGCGGCATTCAGGAGGACCGGAAATTGGCCAAGCTCATCAGCGCCATTGAGACCGAGATAGAAAAAAATCGGAATAATTAAATACTAAATACAGGGCTGACCCCGAATCTGCCTGCCCCGAACTTGATCAAGGTGCTGCAAGGCCCCGTTGGTGGCAATTGGATCGGGCACGGAACCGGCGCGGTTGACAACGCAATGACCATGACCGGGGCGCAACTGCCGCATTTCCGCGTCTGCTCTTTCGAGGGAACGCTTTCGCTCGCAAAAGTCGCCCTTGAGGACGAGCTGGTGCCGCTGGATGTCACCCTGGAAGCGGTCAGCATTCCCTTTTTCGTCACCTGGTATTTCCCGAACTATGAGTTTGCGTTCGACAAGACGGATCGGGCGTTGGCACCGGGCGCGTTACGGTCGCAGTAGAAAAACTACTACGCCATTGTCTGGTCGGATGCCTGGGATGTGGCCGTGTACGTCGCCAAGCACCGGCCGCGCCTGCACGAGGAGACCAAACGGTTCCACGACGCGCTCTTTTCGAGACGGGTAACCCGTTCCAGATTGTGGAGGGCACCGGCACGGTGGGCATCGAACCCGATCAACCGCTGGACGGGCGCGTATCGTTACGTCTGGAGTTGCTGCCCACGGTGAACGTGATGACGACGGCCTCTGCGCCGTTTCAAAAGAAAGCGAGGAAAATAATGAAAGCATGGTTCAGTCTGATGGTGATGTTGTCCGTTACGGTTGCTTTATCGGCTACCGAGTCCACCACGTCCGCGAAGGCCGGATTGGAGGAGGGATTGGTTGCCGCCTGGTCGTTCGAACAAGTGGAAGGCGAGACGGTGGGCGAGGTGGCGTTGGCCGAAGGGAAGCGGGGGCAGGCGCTGGCGCTGGACGGAAAAGGATATGTTCAACCTGCGGTGAAGAATCTGAAGCTGACGCGGGGATTCACCATCGAGGGCTGGATTTGTCCTGAACCGCTGACCGGCGGCCGCGTCCTGGATTGCGCCACGCCCGCCACGTCCGATGCGTTTTGCCTGGACACGTTCCCCAAAGATGGCCTGCGCCTGATCACCCCGGCCGGTACCATCACCAAACCGGGAGTGCTGCAGGCCGGAAAATGGGCGCATGTGGCGGCTGTATACGATGCGTGGGGCCGGTTGGCGCTTTATCTCAACGGCGAGTTGGTGGTCGAGGAGGACGCGATGGCTGGCGCGGACGTGGTACCACGACAACCGTTGACCATTGGCGCGGATCCCCAGGGAAACAACCGGTTTGCCGGTCGGATTGACGAATTGCGCTTGTACGCCCGGCCGTTGACGCTGCAGGAGGTGGCGGATCGGATGGTGGGCAAAACGCCGTCGCGTCGTGCGGCGTTCGAAAGATCCACGCGGCCCATTTGCTGGCGGAATGGTCCCCAAGCAAACATGAGGAATCTGCTGGGCCGCAACGATGTGGTTTATCTCAGCCCGGCGCGTTACGAACACGAGGCCCTGCCGGTGGGCAACGGCCGTCTGTGCGCCATGGTCTGGAACGCGAACGGCCTGGACCTCCAGCTCAACCACGCGGACAACGTGTGGTATCAATCCAGTTCCGGCCGGGTGCGTTTGACGGCCGATACCGATCTGTTCGAGGGTGTGGAACAATTCGAACAGCGCGGGTTCTTGTACGACGGCGCCATCCGGACGCGTTACCGCGGCAAGGCCGGGGAGTGGACCGCGGTCATTACGGTGTTGGAGGGGCAGGACGTGGCGGCGATCCATTTTGAAGGCAAGGTGCGGGGCAAGCTACGGCTGGAACTGGAGCAGTGGCGGCCGTCGGCCAAGCGGATGACGGAAGGCATGGGTTTTGTCGAAGAGCTGCCGGTGAATCAGGCCAAACCATTCTCGCGACGGCAGGCGCTCATGGTCGCGGCGGACTGCGGCATGGAGCCGGGCGAGGCCGTGATGCAGGACAGTCTGACGACCATTCCCGTTGCGTTGAATCCGCAAGCCGCGGCGGACGGACGCGTCTCGTTTACGGTGTATATCGCCAACGTATTCACCACCGCCGAAGGTGATCCGGCCGCGAGGGCCGCGGAAGCCCTGGCGGCGGCGCGGCGGAACGGCTGGGAGAAGAACTTCAAGCAGACAGCGGCTGCCTGGGGGAAGTTCTGGGAAAAATCCTTTGTGCACCTCACTTCTCCGGAAGGCACGGCCGACTACATGGAGAACCTGTGGTTCCTGCACCTGTATTGGATGAACTGCGCCGGCCGCGGCGAGTTTCCCGTGAAGTTCAACGGCGGGTTGTTTCTCATGCACCGGGATATGCGCGGCTGGGGCAGTTCCTATTGGTATCAGAACACGCGCGAGCTCTACTGGCCGTTGTTGGCCGCGAACCATCTCGAATTGTGCCGGCCCTTCCATCATTTGTACCGTTCCGTTCTGCCCGTGCAGATGGAAATGACCAAACGCCTCTTCAAGGTGGACGGTGCGCAGTACGAGGAAACCATGGCAATCGACGGCAGCGGCGACAAGAAAGCGAATAGTTACACGTGTCTTTATCTGACCACCGGTATCGAGTTGAGCCTTCAGCTCTACCGCCACTATCTCTACAGCCGGGATGAGGAGTACCTCAAAAACACGGTCTGGCCCATCCTGCGGGAGACTGTCCGCTTCTATCTGAACTGGGGCAAGAAGGAGGACGACGGCCTTTACCACATCTACCCGACCGGCGGGAAGGAAACGTGGTGGCGGGTCAAAGATGCCATCACCGATTTTGCCGCGATGCGCCGGATGTTTCCGATTTTCATCGATCTCAGCCGTCGGTATGGGGTCGACAAAGACCTTGCCGTCCGCTGCGAAGACGTGCTGAAAGCTCTTCCTTCCTATCCGGTCGATCCTGAGAAGGGATGCTGGGCCCCCTGCACCTTCCTGTCGGATCCGCCGGACACCGGTAACCCGGTCTTTGAGCGGCTCTATCCTCCGAAAAACACCAGTCATTCCTTGAAGGAAAACAAGAATTCCGAAAACGTTGAATGCGAAGTCATTTTTCCGTGGGAGCTGGTGGGCATGGGTTCGGAGGAAAAGGAATTGGAGATGGCGCTCAAGACGTTCCGCGCCCGTCGCTGGCAGCCGGCGGGCGGCTGGGACCAGGGTGCGGTGTGGGCGGCCCGTCTCGGAAGCGCGACGGAAGCCGTCCGGAACATCACGGCGCACGCGGCGGGTGGCCAACGCTGGCCACAGGGGTTTTGGAATACCCCAGGCGGTCTCTACACGGCCAGCGTCCTGTATGATTTCGCTGGCTTTGACCCGGCGGGTGTGAACGCCACCTCCACGAGCGAAATGCTCCTGCAATCCTGGGATGGACGGATCCGGGTCTGGCCGGCCGCGCCCAATAAGTGGAACGGCGTTTTTTATCTGCGCGCCCAGACCGGCTTCATGGTCACATCCGAACGGACCGGCGGCGAAGTGGTGTACGTTGCCGTCGAAAGCCTGTTTGGCGATGCCTGCCGGATCACGAGTCCGTGGAAAGAAGAGGAATGGCGGGTGACCCGTGACGGCAAGGAAGTTGCGCGGGGAACGACGGAGGAGATTGTGTTCTCAACAAAAAAGGGTCAGCGTTACCTCGTTGAGCGATCCGCCGCGCCGATTGCCGAGATGAATTTCGCGCCGCTCGCGCCTCCGGTCAACCATGA
>JAHIMN010000047.1 GCA_018896395.1 Verrucomicrobiota bacterium
TCTGCCTTCTGCCTTCTGCCTTCTGCCTTCTGCCTTCTGCCTTCTGCCTTCTGCCTTCTGCCTTCAAATCAGGCCATATTTCGCATCTTTCTAAGCAACCATTCTAAGCTAAGTAATCCAATCAAACAAGTCAAAACAATGATATTGTTCCAGAGCGAAAGGTAGCTGACGCGTTCCTCCTCACTGGCCGGTATGGTGATTTCGGAAAGCACCTTGTTGACTTCTTCCGGTTCGCAGAATCGGCCCTTGCTGGCATCGGCTATTGTCCTCAGGACGCCAATATTAGCCGCGCGCGGCACGGTTTCCGGAGTAAAGGGCTGGACAAAGAATGACAACGGCGCGGAAATGATCTTCTGGCCGTTGATTTCACAGGATGCCACGGCGTTGTGCAGGCCGGGTTTCTGCGGGGTCAGGCTCACGCTGTAACCGGGATATTTTTTGCCCGTCGTGGTGGTGACGTCCTGCTTGGTCATTCGGAATGGGATGTTGCGGTCGTCCGGTTCCTGCACCTCGCAGGTCACGACCACGTCCTTGGGCACAACATTGGCCGGCGTTGTCAGCCGCGCCTTCAGGTCAATGGCATCGCCGGGGTATACTTTATCCGCGTCGGCGGCCAGATCCAGTTGATACGCATTCACGTCTATTTCGGTCGGGGAGAGCCACGCCAGCAGGGGGTTCCAGAGGCGCTGGTAATAATTGATTTTTCCCGGGGCCAACTGCCAGCGCCAGAGCGAATCGGTCAGGATAGCCGCCACCTTGCCCTGGCCGTATTTCTGGATCACCAGCACAGGTTGGCGGCCGCCAGGCGCTTCGGCGGTTACCAGCGTCGTCGCGCCGGGCGAGAGCGTACCGCCCGTAAATATGGAAAGAACCGGAGGAATCTTGCTCCAAGCGGCGGCATCTTCCGTTGTAAATATCGGGTGGGCCCGGCCTTCGCCGGTTAACGCCAGGGCTACCTGATTCTCCTGAAGGGTCAGTTGTTCGGTGGCCTTAATGGGCAGGATCTTACTGAGCGGTCCGGCCAGCAGACCCTGGGCGCCCCAGGCCTTGGGGCCGCCGAGGATCATGAGACTGCCGCCGTTTTCGACAAACTTGATCAGGGCTTCGGCCCGCGCATTGCTCAGTTCGGTGGTATCCAGGTCGCCCAGCACCACAATCTTGAAATTGAGCAACTGCTGTTCGCTCAGGTCGGGTGAGGCGGCGCCCGCCGCACCGTAACTGAGAAACCGGCCGCCTGGTCCGCGCACAAAGCAGACCGGCGTGATGTCCTTGAGAGCTTTCAGCACGCGCACGAGGTACTTGGATTCCCAGCGCGGCACGCCCTCGATGTAGAGCAGGCGATTCTTGGAATCAATAACCTGCACGGTGACAGCATAGATGTTGTCGTTGGTGCGTGTTTCGCCCTCGATGGGCGGCAGACGCAGGGTGTAGGTGAAATTGCCCGTGGCCGGATGCGTCAAACGGAACGTCAGCTCGCGCCGGCCGCCTTCATCGGGAATATCCACCGGTGCGGTGTTGATTAATTTTTCGTTTTCCCCGGCCGGGCCTGGGCAGGCATAAAGCTCGGCATCCACGGTGCGGCCCCGGGTTCCCTGGCCGGAGACGTTCGCCTTGAGTTCGGTGTCCCAGCCCACCACTACACGCCTGGGCGTGTCCAACGCGTCCACGTGCAAATCCGGCTCAACCTTCCAGATGTTGGGCGGCTCCAGCCGGACGGTGTAAATCGGGTAGGGGCGGAGATCCGCGGCCCATTCATCGTTGACTTCACGCGTATCGAGCCCCTCACTGAGCAGGAGCACGCCGGCGACCGGTTGGCCCCGGTAGCGCTCGATCAGCTTGGTCAGCGATTGGCTGAGCAGGGTGCTTTTGCCATCGGGATTCAAGGCCTGTAGTTCGGCCAAAGATTGCCGCGGGCTCAGGTCGCCGGCAAACGCGACATAATCCAGGCCGCACGATCCGGACAGTGTTTCCGTCCACGGCTGTTTCAGGATTTCCTGGGCGGCCGCCCAACGTGCCTTCATGGTCTCACTCGGCGTCATTGACATGCTGGCGGATTGGTCCAGGGCCACGATAAAGCGCGGCCTGCGGACCTCGGTTATGACCCGCTTCAGCGACGGCAGGAGCAGGCACCAGCCGAGCAGGGCGATGGCCAGCAGACGTAACAGGGCCAGCCCCAGTGTGCTTGTGTTGCGCGGCAGATACCGCCAGAACCCGAAAAGCCCGATCCCCACGGCAAACGCCAGTGCCGTGATAATCAGCGTCAAAGACATCGTGTGTTCAACTATAAGTTCGCCAGTCATAAAACCAGTCATTCGTAATCAGTGTTCAGTCTTGCAAGCGTTCACGGAACGCTGAAATTGGAAACTAGAAATTAGATATTTGGCCTTCACGCTTTTGTACTGTGTTTGTTCCGCCACGGCGGGTCTGCCTGAGGCACGAAAACATCCAACTCATAGACCCGTTTCATCTCTCACCCTAATTTCGAATTTCCAGTTTCCAATTTCAAGCCGTGAACGGCTACCTATGAATTGCGCCCCACGCTCTACGCGCTTTTCCGTCGTCTGTCATCCCGCGGCCGTCCCCTTCACGCGCCCGGTCATATCGATCTTTAATTGCTCCGTCAGAGTACGGGTCTTGCGGCCGGCCCGGTTGGCCAGAAACAGTTCCGCAATACTGAGCAATAACACCAGCCAGAGCAGGGTTTCCGCCAGGGGGCGGCCAATGCGCAGTTCCTTGACAAGTTGCATGAGATCATCCTTGCTCTCGGCCACCCTGATCGCGGACAATCCGGTGAGCATGGGCACATCCGCGGGACCCAAGCGCTTCAAGTCCGATTCCGAACGCATGACATTGACGGCCAAAGCCGGCTGGGGCTGGCCGCCGGCGGCAGACTGTAACGTGTATATGCCGGGACGGGTGACGGCCTCGATGCCAAGCGACTTGTCCTGGCCAGCTTTCAAAGGGTGCAGAAGCACGGGCCGGCTGGTTGGGTCGAGCAATTCCGTGTCGGGTGGCAGGGCGCCCATGATATCGGCCAGCGCCAGATTCCGGCCTGTCCAGATAAATGGTTCGCTTTGCTCCTGACCAGCGCTGTAGCGCACGATTTGATGCACCAACGGCAGAAAAAAAGGCGACAGCGGCAGATTGCTCCAGCGGCGGTCCGCTGAAACCGAAAAGAAGAGCACACAGCCCTTGCCGACCTTCCGGCGCAAAAGGAAGGGGGCATCGTTATCCGCGGCAATAACGACATCCGAGTCGGCGCCCAGCTTGGTCCATTGCAGTTCGCGGGTGGCCGCCACGCTTGGGTACGTGCCCGGCGGCACGTGCATACCTTGGAAGAGCGCATCGCCACGCTTGACCAGACGGAGCGCCCGCCGCTGGGCGTCCGCGCCAAAATCAGTCACAGCCTTCGGCATGGCCGGCAGACAAGTCCAATTAGCGTAATCAGCTGGGGCCGCGCGATCTCCGGGAAAAATGACCACCACGCCGCCGTGCTGGGCATATTGTTCCAGCGCGATCATGGCCTGACCCGCCAGTGGTAAGGCGTTGCACAGGAAGACGCAGGCATAGTCGGACAGCCGATCTGCGGTGAACGCTTGGGGATCAACCCGCTGGACGATCATGGCCGTGGCCGCGCCGCCGGGATTCAGAGCGTGCAGGAGAAAGAACGCATCCGGCTCCGTCCCGACGCACAGCACAGGCAGTTTTTCATGCACGCGCAGAAGGAAGTAAAATACATTGTCCAGCGTGATGCCGTCCGGTGAGGTCTCGATCCGTGCCGGGTGCTTGCCCGTTGTGAGCGGCGGCAGGGCAAAAACGCACGGGGCGCCGCCGTCTTTTTCCAGGGTCACGGAGCGCTGGCTGGCGGCCTGTTCGTCAACGGTCAGGGAAACCGTCAGGGTCTGTTCGGGGCCGGTATGGCCAAGGTTTACCGAGATCTGGCCTGGCGTGTCCCGCATCAGGAGCGTGGGTTGAATATCCAGGTCGAGCGGCGCGGCATTGTCGGGCGATGACACACCCAGCAGGACCGCAAAAACAGAAATGTCAGTGCTGACTAACTTGGCATCCCAGGGGGGCGAGGAGGCTTCCACCGTGGCCGTATTGGTCGTGTCTGTCTGATCGGTCTTATTTGTCTTGTCAGTCACGGCGGTGGAACGGGTGAGGGGATTGAACGATGTCCAGGGCAATTTCTGCCCGTCGGTAATAATGAACAGCTCCTTTTCGCGCTTGCCCGATTCTTTCAGCGCACTGAGGGCCGCCAGGACGGCCGGGCGGAGCTGGGAGGCCGTGGTGCCGGCCTCCAGCGCGCGGACTTGTGACAGGACCATTTCCAGATCGGTCGTGGGCTGTTCGATCAGGGGCGTCACGTCATCGTCAGCCAGGAACAGGCAGACACGGTCGCCATGGCGCAAACCTTCGATCAAGGCAACGACCGTGTCCCGGGAGGCCGCCCATACATTTTTCTGACCGGACACATAGTCCATGCTGTAAGAGACATCCCACACGATGGCGACATCGCGCCGGCTGGCGCCGACGAGTTGGCGCAACGATGTGATGCGTAGAATCGGCATGGCAAACGCCAGCGCGAGCAGGAGCAGAATCAGCGTCCGCAGGAGCCAGAGCAGGATGTTTTCCAGCCGCATGCGGTTTGAGGAACGTTTCTGGGCGAGTTTCAGAAAGCGCACAGTGCTGAAGGGCACGATCACGATCCGCTGGCGTTGCCATAAATGCAAAATCAGCGGAATCAGCGCGGCCGTTAACGCCGACAAAAATAATGGATTGAGAAATGACCACATGGTTTACTCAGCAAGGTATACAGAAGTCAGCAGTCAGAATACAGAATGGCAAACAAATAGGCTTCCCGTAACTTGCCGACCTCTTGATTCTGACTCCTGACTCCTGTCTTCTGACTTCTGTCTCTTGGCTACTTCGACAAGCGTTTGCGTTCTTCCAGGAAGGAGCGCACGAACATGGCCGCATCCTGGTCCGTCCTGACCAGCCGGTAATCAATATTCATTTCCGCGCAGGGCTTGCGATACTGCTCCAGGAATTCGCCGAACACCCTGCGGTAGGCGTCTGCCATGCCGCGCGGGTCGGCAACGATTGCTTCGCCCGTTTCCAGGTCAACGAACTGGGCGGCCTGCTTGAACGTAAAATCCAGCTCGGCCGGGTCCAGAATATGGAAAACAATGACGTCATGGTGCTGTTTACGGAAATGGGCGAGGGCCCGGATGATCTCGGGCGGGTCGTCCAGCAGGTCCGAAAACAGAACAATCAAAGCGCGGCGCCGGACGGCTTCGGCAATCTGGTGCAGGGTTTTGGCCGTCTGGGTGGTGGAGGCCGGCTGGTTTTGGGTCAGCGATTTCAGCAGGTTGTTCAAATGCGCGAACGAATTGCGCGCGCCGGCCTGGCGATCAATGCGATTGGAATACAGATACAGGCCGACCGAATCGCGCACCTTGACCACGACGTAACCGATGGCGGCGGCAAGCTGGCAGGCATAGCGGTATTTCATCACCGGTCCGCTGGTGAAGCCCATGGAGGCGCTCCGGTCCACCACCAGGTACACGCGCAGGTTGGTTTCGTCTTCGTAACGCCGGATGTAATACCGGTCGGTGCGGCCGAGAACCTTCCAGTCAAGGTGCTTGGGATCGTCGCCGGGGACATATGCGCGATGGTCGGCGAACTCGGAACTGGCGCCCTTGAGGTGACTGCGGTGCCGTCCGGACAGCGTGCCTTCCACGACGTAGCGCGATTGGATGGTCATACGGCCAAGACGGTGCAATTCCTGCGGGGATAAAAAATTACTGATGCCTGTCGCCATAATGCCTCCCTGTCAAGTATCGGAGTCTGGGGTACCGGAGTATGGGAGTATCGGAGCGTGGACATCACACCCATACACCCATACACCCATACTATTTATTCGGCTTCAAAACCACCCGCCAATGATCGCCATCACAAAGGATCGGAATCCGGGCGCCGATATAGGTCAAGGTGACACCCGCGGCCTGGCCGCCTTCCGACAACAGAATTTTTTCAGGCCGGTCACCCGGGGTTTGAAAAACCACGTTCTGGACGCCACCGCCGGTGATGGTCAGGGAGACTGGTTGGAGCAGTATCCGGCCGGCATAGGGCCGCTCCAGCGCTTTGGCCAGGTCCGAGGATTCCAAGAGCGTTTTGCTCTGCAAAAGATAACGCTGGCCCCGCGTGCCTTGAATAATCTTGAACGTCGCGAGTTGGTATTGCCAGGGCACGCCCCAGCGGTCGGCCAATGGCACGTCCTTCTCGCCTGGCATCTTTTTTTTCAGCGGTTGAAGGTTGATCGGGTATTCAATGGCGTTACGGTAATAGAGGGCCAAAGCGCCCCGCACCTTTTCGCGGTCAAGCCGCGTGAGCCAGCGGCGGCCCATCTCGGCCCCGGCCGTCGCCGTTGCCGTGGGCGTGGCCGCCGCCGCCACCATCTCGCTGAAGACGGCAAAAGCTTCGTTGGTTTTACCCAGACGCAGACTGTGCCAGGCGGCCAGTCCCTGACCTACCGGGAGCAGGGGGTTGGTCGGCGACGCCTTCTGCATCTGCTGGCAGGCGGCCACGATGGCTTCGTGCTGGGCGGGATTGTTGATCTGCAGGCTCCAGAGCGTCCAGAGGGATTTCTCCTGCATTTCACTTGCGCCAAAGGCCAGGCGGCCCGCCAGGATAAATAGGAATAAAAAAAACAGGCGTTGCTTGCAGGCCATCGGCTGGTTTTCCCAAGATTCGAAATCTAAAGTTCAATCCGCAATCATCAATCAGCAAAGCCTCAGTTACGTGGAGCGTATGCCGAAATGGTGCGACACAAGGTCGCACCCTACGACAACAACAGTAGGGCCTCAGCTTGCTGAGGCCATTATTTCCCTTAAATTGGAAAATTGAAATTGGGCCGAAAAAATTCTAATTCAATGCCAATTTCCAGTTTCCAATTTCAAGCCGTGAACGGCTACAATTACCAATCATCAATCCGCCACGTCGCCCCGTAGCGGGGCAAGTGGCCCCTTTGCCGCAGACGGGGCAATCAACAATCGGAAATCCGCAATCGAAAATTCTTTTTAATGCGTCAGGGTATGCATGAGCATGTTTTCACCCAAACTCAGCGAGCCGGCGTCATCATATCCCAAGGCATACGGATTTTGCGCCATCTCCCATCCTCCGCACATGCCGTAGGGGCTGTAAATCACCGCCAGTTGACCGTTCACCTTCAGACCCAGCAATTTGGGCGCGATGGTGGTCTTACCGCCCAGTTGGGAAGAAAGGCCCGGGGTGACCCCGACCACCTTGATCTGGTTGGGCAGGGCAAAGAGCTGCGAAGAGGCCGGCAAGGGGCTCAACGAACGGCCGGGAAATACTTTTTTCATTTCCCGCACGAAGGCGGCGTTGAAGGCGCGCCGCCCGCAACAGGCCTCGGCCATCAGGAAGCCGCCCTTGTTCAGGTATTCACGCAGGTTTTGCGCTTCCGCTTTGCTGAGCTGGAAGGTTTCGTGGCCGGTGATATAGAGAATAGGCGCGTCGAAAATTTTGGCGTCGGAAAGTTTCAGCTCCTGGCGGCCGAATTTCACGGGGATATCGGTGCGGCGATTGAATTGCTGGAGCAGGACCGAAATGCCGGCGTGCCGCGTCTTCCATTCGCCGTCGTAGATGACCTGGGCCACAAACACCTTGCCGGCCTTGACTTGGTCCGGGTCCGTAAAGTTCATGGCGTGGGCCACGGTCTTGGCCCAGGCGCGCTGGCTGGTGGCGTAGGACAGGATGTTGATGCCCAGCTTCTGGGCGTCTTCCGCGGAGTAGCCCTGGAGTGTATCGTCATCGAGCGCGTCCCACCCGATGGCCATGCACCAACGCGAAAGGATGGCCACCGTGCGACAGTCAATCGTCACCCCGTAAAACAGCGGTTCATTCGCGGTATAGCCGGTGGCGCGCACGCCCTTGCGGTAGTTGACCTGCCCAATGTCGTAATAGGAATGGAA
>JAHIMN010000048.1 GCA_018896395.1 Verrucomicrobiota bacterium
CCATGGGCGCGTAGATGGTGTGGATGCGTTCGTAGTATTCCAAATCGCCCGTATCGCGCGCGACGGTCGCCAGGGCGGGCGTCGGCCGTTTATCGTTGTCATACAACTCCGAGAGTTTTGTCATCCGCATGGTGGCAATCTGGAGGTCGGAGTTGTTCACGCCGACATCCATCAGCCGTCCGGATACGGCATGCTGGCGCGACTGGTGCGGGTATTCCCCCGTTTCTTTAAGGGTGATCATGTCATACAACTGCGCCTGCGGCGTGGGCACGCCCGTGCCGGCCATGGCGGTGTCCCATCCTCTCAGGCAATAATCCGAGCCGTTACGGAAATCCTTGGCGGCGGTGAAGAACTCGTTCCGGTCCGGATGCCAGCACATGGCGGTGGGGCCGAGGATATTGAGATTGTCGCCGCAACGGAAGAGCTGGGACTTGTAGCAGAACACCCAAACATAAATGGAGAAGGCGCGCCTGCCAGCCGTGTCGACGACTTCCAGCGTCGGACAGCGCTGCCGATCGTGGACGAGCTCAAACTCCCGCGCCAACTGCTTTTCGCCGTGACCAAAAAAGCGGCGGATGATTCCGCGGTCGGCATCATGCACCCGGACTTCCGCAATGCCCTGATCGGAGCGCACGGCGAAGTACAGGCGGACGCGCTGCATACCGCGTGTGTATCTCACGTCGCCGGCTCTCTGGGAATTGACCGCTGTCCATTTCACCACGACCGGTCCCTGGCTGACATATTGTTCCGGCGCAATCCCCCAGCACGCGCACCGCGTGTTGAGCGCGGCTTTGGCATTCGGCAGGCTGTTGTACCCGGTGTAGCAAAGGTTGGCGGCCTGGGCCACTTCGGCGGGATCGGTGATGCGCGTGAAGGAAGCAATCGCCGCCCAGCGCATGTCGCGCAGGCCGAAGAGATAGTCGTTGTAGTTGTCGGCGATCAACTTCCCGTGGTCATAGACCAGGGGAAGATAGTGGTAGAACCACCAGAGGTTTTCAGGGTGCGCCCCATTTTTGCGGAGTTGCTGGTAGTCCAGCAGGGCCGATCCGACATATCCGCAGGCCGTGATGTATTGTCCATAGTGGTTCACTTTCTTGCCGTCCCATTGCACATGGGTGAATTTGCCCGACTGGAACGACGCATCGGGGAAGACAACCTTCTCGCCCCAGAAGGCCCAGCGGTTGCCGATGCCGTCAGTGAACTCGATCCCCGGGCAGGCGTAGAAGTCGCCGGCTTTGGAGGCCTTGGCGCAATCAGCCTTGAGCGATTCCAGCGTTTTTGGTGTCAGTTTCTCCAGCGGATCGGCGAAGACGATGCAGGCGAGTCCCGCGTCCTTTGCCGCCTGAACATACTGCGCCACCGTTCCCTTGCCGTCCGTGTAGGCGGTATGGGCGCCGACCACGGCCCGGACTCCTCTCGTCGCGGCAATCTGTTCGGGCGTTAAAGCCAGTTGCGGCTTGCTCCAGTCGACACTCGCCGGAAAAACCACCGGCTTGTATGGTCCCGGACGGTACGTACCGAATTCCGGGATGGTCATGGCCGGCGCGGCGAGCCAGCGGTAGGCGTTCATCTGCATCTTCATGCTATGGCTGGGTCTGCCGAAATCCGGATCGCCCTTGGTCTCCACGACGTGCGCCCAGAGAGGATTCCCGTAGTTGCCGCCGGTGAAAAGAGAGGAAATGGGATAGCACGCCACCCGGCCTTTGCCGAAAGTGCGCACGGCCAGCACCGGCGGCGCGCTCGTATAGGTACCTTCGATTTCAATATTAATATTGTTGTCCGCGCCGGAGCGATAACTCTTCGCTTCCTTCTCGCCCCACACCAGGATTTCCCACTCCGGTGAATACTTCATGGCGACGAGGCCCGGAAAGGTGCCGTAACCATGCAACGGCAAACAAAGTCCGGAAACCCCTTCCGTCACGGGATGGGTCTGGATATTGCGGGTGAACCAGAAGGTGGTTGTACCCAGCGTCTTGCCCTGGAAGGCGCGGGTCTTGTCGAAAACGCCTTCGTGCAGGATTTCCAACCCGAAGGGCGCGAACACCAGATTCCAGTATTTCTCGTCGTCACTGCCCGGGTAGAGCACGGGAAGGGGGTCAAGAAAGAGTCCGCCGCCCTCTTGTACGTAACGGGCCAGGGCCTTGCCCACCACCGCGGCGCGTTTCCGGAACTGGTCGTCCAGTCTATACACGCCCACAAAGGACGTGCTGAACGCGATCACGTGATACTGCTTGAACGTCTTGTACAGATTCTCCTCGGTCTGGTCCTGGCGGCACAGTCCAGCATTCTCCATCAGCGATGCCTGGATATTGTTCTCCGCGTAGAGCGGGATCATGCGATCGAACTGCATGAATTCGACGTTGTATTTTTCCGCATCGCCACTTCCCAGCCCGAGGATAACTTTGGGCTCGGCCGCCCAGGTGGAAGTTCCCAGGGCGAGCAGAAAGGCGGCGATAAGAAATCGTTTTCCTGGTGGCATGGGCATCCGCCTATTGAAACCGACCTGATGAACTTTTTTCATGGTGGCAATGTGTCAAAAGGGGGCCGGGATGTCAAGAGCCCGGGCCGTTTCTGAGATCGTGACACCAAAGTGAAGATGATGATATACTACATGGTTGAAGACGGATGAACGGACAGACCATCGTCTGACAGGCAATCGTCTGACAGGCAATCGTCTGACAGGCAATCGCCTGATATGACCTAGTGGAAAATACTTCGGCAAGGAGCAGGAGCTTGAAGTCGCCGGCCTATTCCACTATATTGGCACCGGCTTAACCACACCTGCCAACCGGAATACTCGGCAATTTGCCCGCTAAACACGCAAAATGACGCGAAAATGGAAAATCTGGTATACAAAGAGGAAGCATTTAAGATTATCGGTGCCTGTTTTGAGGTCTATAAAAACAAGGGATGCGGATTTCTTGAGCCGGTTTATCAGGAATGCCTGGGAATTGAGTTTGCGTTGCAGGGCGTTGATTTTATTTCCCAGAAGTCGCTTACACTGGAATATAAAGGACACCAGCTTCAACACACCTACGCACCGGATTTCATTTGCTACGACAAAATCATTGTGGAGATTAAAGCCGTTCCGCAATTGCTCGATGAACATCGGGCACAGATTATCAATTATCTCCATGCGACTGGTTTTAAACTGGGATTGCTGGTGAATTTCGGGCATTACCCAAAATTGGAATGGGAACGAATTGCAAATACAAGATGATTGCCCGCGAAACACGAAAAAATACGCTAAATGAAGAATATTCGAATTGCAAAGAAATATTGATTATCTTTTTTCGCGTTGTTTAGCGTGTTTCGCGGGCAATAATTTTTGGTTTGTCCGTCTTGAGAGGATAATCCTATGCGTAATCGCTATTTATTCCTTTTAGATGTGGTATTGCTGGCGGTGACCCCGACCCTGGCGCTGGTCATGCGGGTGGATGCTGCATCCTGGGTCGCCAGTTACGCGCCGGCTCTGATCCAATTCACGATCCTGGCGCTCATCATCAAGCTGGTGATCTTTTTTCTATTTGGCCTTTATCGCCGCTACTGGCGCTATGCCAGCGTGGATGAGCTGGTCAGTATCATCCTGGCCGTCGGCAGTGCCACCCTGATTATCGCCGGAGTGTTTTTTGGCGCTGGTATCCTGGGGCTGGACAACGCGCGGGGCCTTCCCCGCTCGGTACCGTTTATTGACGGGCTGTTGACGCTGGTCGTGGTCGGAGGATCCCGCTTCAGCGTGCGGATCGCGGCCCACAAACGCCGGCGTAATGCGCAAAAGTACAACAGTAAAACCGTCCTGATTGTGGGCGCCGGTGATGCCGGCACCGTGATTGCCCGCGAAATGCGCTCCAGCCGGCATATTAACATAGATCCGGTCGGCTTCGTGGATGATGATCCGAATAAGCATAAAAAATCCATTCACGGGCTTCCTGTCCTGGGCACGCGCAAGGATATTCCCCGGCTGATAAAGCAATATGACGTTGAGGAAGTGGTGATCGCCATTCCCACAGCGCCCGGCAACGTGATTCGTGAAATCAGGACTCTGTGCGAGGCCGCCGGCGTGCCGTCGCGGACCATGCCGGGCATGTACGAGATCCTGTCGGGCCAGATCAGTGTCAGCCAGTTGCGTAACGTGGATATTGAAGACCTTCTGCGCCGGGAGCCGATTAGCATCAATGCCCAGGATGTTGCCAAAATGCTCTCCGGTAAGCGCGTGCTGATCACCGGCGCCGGCGGCTCGATCGGGTCAGAACTGTGCCGTCAAATGGCGCGTTGGTCGCCGGACCATCTTATTCTTTTGGGTCATGGTGAAAACAGTGTCTTCCTGATCGAGCAGGAACTGCGCCACCGCTGGCCGAAACTGTCCCTGGGCGTGGTGGTGGCCGATATCCGCGACCTGCCGCGGCTGACGGCCATATTCGAGCAGACCAAACCCCAGGTCGTCTTCCACGCCGCCGCGCACAAACATGTCCCCATGATGGAGGCAAATTGCGAAGACGCCATCAGCAACAATGTCGGCGGCACGCGGGCACTGGTTCAACTGGCGGAGCGGTTTGGCGTCGAGCGGTTTGTGCTGATATCCTCCGATAAGGCCGTGAATCCGACCAACGTGATGGGCGCGACCAAGCGCGTGTCGGAAAAAATCGTGCAGGCCGTGGCGCAACGAACGGGCCGGGCGTATGTTGCCGTGCGGTTTGGCAACGTGCTGGGCAGTCGCGGCAGTGTGGTGCCGACCTTCCGGGAGCAGATTGCGCGGGGCGGTCCGGTGACCGTGACGCATCCTGAGGTGACACGCTATTTCATGACCATTCCCGAGGCGGTCCAACTGGTGCTCCAGGCGGCGACTTTGGCGGGCACGGAATGCCAAACCGGCGTGTTTGTGCTGGATATGGGCAAGCCGATCAAAATTGTAGATCTGGCCCGGGACCTGATTGAACTCTCCGGCAAAGAGGTTGGGCGGGATATCGAAATCGTGTTCACCGGCCTGCGCCCGGGCGAAAAACTGTTTGAAGAACTCTTTCGGGTTGGCGAGGATTACCGGCGGACGCGCCATGCGAAAATATTCGTGGCTAATGGAGAACCCTCAGACGCCGGTTCGTCAGCACCAGGCGGAAATGCAGATGAAGCCGATCTCAACCGATTGGTTGATCAGCTCCTGCAAACAGCGGAAAAGGGTCAGCCGCAGGAAATCCGGCGGCTGTTGAAAGAGATCGTGCCCCATTACAGGCCGCCCGCGGCGGCAGGCTGAAGGCGGCCACCTGCCCGCGGCTACATAAAACAGTCGCCCTGAAGTATACGCTTCGCTTAACTTCAGGGCCAAATTCAATTGCCTGTATAGCCGATGAACATCGCTCAGAAGCATCGTTGGTTGATCTGCGGGCTCTATGCGGCGGGCATGCTGGGTTTGTCCATCATGCCTGCCAGCGCCCTGGCTGAGACGCCGGAACTTTTTCCGCATCAGGATAAAGTCCTGCATGCCCTGATGTACGGGGGTTGGGCAATATTGCTGGGCTGGGCGTTGCAAAGGCAAATACGCAATCGGCCGGCGGCAGGGATGGTCGGGATTGTGCTGATGGCCACGGCCTATGGCGCCCTGATGGAAGTCCTGCAGGGGAGCTTGATTTGGATTCAGCGCACCTGTTCCTGGGGAGATATGCTGGCCAACCTGGCCGGCGCCATCCTGGGAGTTGGAATTTTCGCCCTTTGCGCCAGACCGCGGCCATGCATGACTAATGTGCAAAATTAAGGTCATAATCTTGTTTTTTGGGAATGATTTATGGTAGGGTGCCCCAGGTCTTACACCTGCACATTATGAATACCATTCAACTGGAACACGTCACCAAGGCCTATAAGCTCTACCATCATCCGGGCGACCGGTTGAAGGAAGCCCTGCATCCCGGCCGCAAAAAATACCACCAGGATTTCTGCGCCCTGCGGGATATCAGCCTGGCCGTCCAACCGGGTGAAACAATTGGCATCATCGGCCGCAACGGCTCTGGAAAATCCACCTTGCTGAAACTGATTGCGGGTATCCTGACGCCAACCGCCGGGACGGTGGCTGCGCGGGGCAAAGTTGCCGCCCTGCTGGAATTGGGCGCCGGGTTCAATCTGGAACTTACCGGCCTGGAAAATTTTTATTTCAACGGAATCCTGCTGGGCCATTCCCGCCGGGAAATGGAAGCGCGGCGCGAGGCCGTAATCGCTTTCGCGGATATCGGCGATTACATGGATCAGCCGGTCAAACACTATTCCAGTGGCATGTTCGTTCGCCTGGCGTTTGCCGTGGCCATTCAGGTGGACCCCGATATTCTGATCGTTGATGAAGCCCTGGCGGTGGGCGACCTGAATTTCCAGGCACGCTGTTTTCGCAAGCTGGACGAGTTCCGGGCCGCCGGTAAAACCGTTTTGCTCGTAACGCATGCGCTGGATAGCGTCCTGCGGTATTGCTCCCGGACAATGGTCCTGGACAAAGGCCGCATGGTCGTTGCCGCCGATTCCAAGAAAGCCGTGGATGTCTACAAGCAGTTAATGGCCAATTGCTACGATGCCGCACCCGTAGCCGGGCCCGCACCCGTAGCCGGGCCCGCACCCGTGGCCGGGCCTGCACCCGTGGCCGGGCCCGCACCCGTAGCCGGGCCCGCACCCGTGGCCGGGCCTGCACCCGTGGCCGGGCCTGCACCCGTAGCCGGGCTTGCACCGCGCGGCGATGCACCCTTGACCGCCAATCCGGACGCCCTGGTCTATGGTGAAGGGCATGCCGAAATTGTGGAATACGGTCTATTTGATGAGCATAACCGGCCCACCCGAATGCTCCAGCATGGCCGGCGTTTTTTGATCCGCATGAAAGTCAAGTTCCACGCGGCAGTGCGTGAACCCATCTTTGCCTTCACGATCAAGGACCTGAAGGGTATGGAAATGACCGGCACCAACACGCAATTCAAGCAGGTACCAACCGGCTCCTATGGCAAGGGCGATAGCGTAAACGTGGAATTTGCCCAGACGTTAAACGCACAGTCCGGCCGGTACGCATTGTCGCTGGGATGTACCGGGTACGAAGGCGATACAATGGTTGTCTATCACCGGCTCTATGATATCCTGCTGTTCGAAACAGCGTCGGCCATGCCGATGGTCGGATGCTATGATCTGGACAGCGAAATCAGAATCCGGCGTGTGTAAGCCGCAGTAAATTAGGCCGCCAAAGGCGGCGACAAAAAACACTGGATTCCCGATCGGGTCGGGAATGACAAGCAATGTCCATCCATTCTGTCATTCCCGCGAAAGCGGGAATCCAATCTAAAGATTGAAATTCCTTAACATTTGAATATGCCAACGCTCAACCTCCAATACTATAAGGGACCGGATGCCTATTCAGATGGCGCCATTGAAGACGAACTCCTGAAACTTGTGGAAAAACCGCGGGAGTTCATGGCGGTCCTGGCGCGCGATGACCGCTGGCCGCTCTTATACCATCTCTCCCCGGAACGCCGCAACCTGTTGGAGTGGTATCCGTTCCGGCGCGATGCGGCGCTCCTGGAAATCGGCGCAGGCTGTGGTGCGCTGACCGGCTTGTTCGCCGAGCGCGTGGCGCAAGTGACGGCGGTGGAGCTATCGGAAAAGCGGAGCCGGATTATCGAGCGGCGCTATGCCGATATACCGAACCTGGAGATCATGGCCGGCAATTTCACGGACATGGTATTCGATCGTTCATTCGATTACGTCACCCTGATCGGCGTGCTGGAATATACCCGCGCATTCATTCAGACGCCGGATCCATACGGGAAACTGCTGAGCCGGATTGCGGCGGTCCTTAAGCCGGGCGGCGTGCTGATCGTGGCCGTGGAAAACAGGCTGGGCCTGAAATATTTTGCGGGCGCCCGCGACGACCATACCGGCCGCCAGTTTGACGGGATCGAGGGTTACCCCGCCTGCATCACTATGCGAAGCATTGCGGGCAGGCCCGCCGGCGGCGGCGCAGAAACGTTTGCGCGCGATGAACTGAGCCAACTGTTGCGCGCCGGCGGTTTTACCGAACAGACATTTTATTATCCGTATCCGGATTACAAACTACCAGCGGAAATCTTCAGCGACGCTTTCCTGCCGGCGGCCAACCACATGCTGACCGACGCGCCGAATTACGACCAGGAACGGCTCAAACTGTTCAGCGAACAGCGGGCTTGGGCCACGATCATCCGCAACGGAAAGTTCCCCCAGTTCGCAAACTCGTTCCTGGTCCTGGCAGCGCGGGGGAAGGCCGCCTGAGGACGGACGACGGACGCCAGACGCCAGACCGGAGAAGAGGGACGATAGCCCGAATGTTCTTCTCCACCCGCCCGGCAGGCTTTCCAAAGAACGTCGGAATTTTCGTTGACATTCATAGATGAATCGCATAAAAATACTGCTATTCAATGTATTGCTATTGCTTAATGGTGAACATGATAGATGTCGTTAGCATATTGCAATATGTAATTCAAAACTAACATCTGTTCGCCGGAGGATGAAATGGAACCAGTATTTACGTTGCAGTGGCCAGAATTCGTAATCGCACAGCGATTGCAGTCGTTGCTTCGACGGAAAGACGGCTATTCCGTTCTCGTCCCGTTATCCAGACAAGAGGAGGGAATTGACCTCGCTGTTTTGCATCGCGGGAGTACGGGAACATCGACCACGATGACGATACAAGTCAAGGCGTCCCGCACGTACCTGCACCAGCTCCCAAAACGGAAAGACACCATCCGATTTCAATTCAACACATGGTTCAACCGATTCGACGTACCAGAGCGGGCGGACTACGTCATCCTTTTCGGAATGTACGCGCCTGATCTTGGAAAAACCACCAAAGTATCAGCAACTTGGTACAAAGACTGTTCATTGATCTTCACACGACAGGAAATGCGACACCTTATGGCGGACTGCAAGACGGTCGGAGGGAAGCCTGATCGGATGTTCGGATTTGGATTCAACGACTTGTCGAAGATCATTCTGACTCGCGGTGATATGAACCGTTCCGGGAAGGATTTCTCCCCACACCTATTGGAACACAGAATCACGGAGCTGATGAAGAAATGAAGGGCGAACCAGTGCCTTCACCGTACGGCTCACCCGCGGCGGGTTCGCCGTCCGGTGAGGCGTGTCGTTCGAAGATAAGGATTGATTCGGAACCTATATAACATTATATTTCTGATATGACCATAAAGGATATAGCACTGCAAACCATTGAGAGGCTCCCCAACACCGCTACATGGGCGGATATCGAAGAGCGTGTTCGTTTTCTGGCGGCTATCGACAGGGGTTTGGATGACATCCGGGCTGGCCGCGTGATTCCTCATGCCGATGTGAAACGGAGTCTCGGTCAATGGCTTTCAAAATTATCTGGTCCGACACCGCTGGCGAAGACCAAAAAGCTATCGTCTTCTATATCGGCCTGGACAATCCTGCCGCCGCCGCACGTCTTGCCGTGCGGATTCTGAGCCGGATTGAAATCGCCGCACAGTATCCCTTGTCGCTACGCGTGGTGCCAGAAAAGAACAGCCGCAAGATACGCGAGGCATTGTTCAATCCCTATCGCATCGTTTTCGCTGTCGATGAAAAGCGGGGCATCCTTCACGTCTTACGAATTTGGCACGCGGCGCGAGGTATGCCAGAAATAGGAAAGACGCCTTAAGGCAATTGAGAGGTGGAAATATGAAAACCATTCGGCATAATCACTACACATACCGTGTCACGTGGTCGGAAGAGGACAAGGAGTATGTAGGTCTTTGCGCGGAATTCCCGAGTCTGAGTTGGCTCGCATCGGCGCCGGAGACCGCGCTTCGAGGCGTCCGTTCCGTAGTAGCCGACGCTGTTGAGGATATGGAACGACGGAAGGAACCGGTCCCAGCACCGCTGGCAAGCCGGTCTTTCAGCGGAAAATTTATGGTGCGCGTTCCGACCAATGTACACCGTGAACTCGCCGTAGAAGCCGCTGAAGCTGGTGTTAGCTTGAACCGTCTGGCATCGGCGAAATTGGCTCACTGAAGAAAGACATCAGAAAAATCAGGTTACCTCGCGTTCCGCTCGGAACCTGATTTTCGCCGTTATGTCTGTCTGTCTTAATCCGCGTGGCCGTTGCGGTCACGCGGTGCGACTGCGGAGCGCATTTCGCGTCCACGACTTTGGCGGGGTTCGAAAAGGACGGGGCAGTTTGCCCCGGATGTGGGCGCGCCGGGCAAAGCGCTATACTCATGTATGCGCGAGCACGGCAAGCCCGCAGGCGGGGTGAAATGACTCGCCCTTTTCGAACGAAATGCGTTACGCTTTTGTGGACGAAGTTGATCAAAGCGCCCGTAGAAGGGCCGTAAGGCGACCACACATAACAACGAGGTAAACCATGAACCAATTCATTATTCGTCAGTTCAAGGCTTCCATCGAGGTCAAGCAGGCGATCCTGGCTGATGCAGCCATGATCGAGACCATTCAGCAGGTGGCAGCGGCGGCCATCAAGGCCTATCGCAACGGGCATAAGCTTTTGCTGGCCGGTAACGGCGGCAGTGCCGGCGATGCCCAGCATATTGCCGGAGAAATGGTCAACCGCTTCCGGTTTGACCGTCCGGCCCTCCCTGCCATTTCACTGGCCACCGACACTTCCGTGCTGACGGCCATTGGTAATGACATCAGTTTTGAACAGGTGTTTGCGCGCCAGGTCGAGGCGCTGGGCGTGGCAGGCGATATGTTTATCGGCATTTCGACGTCCGGCAAATCGCCGAACATCATGCGCGCACTCCAGGCCTGCGAAAAGAAAGGGATTATCCGGGTCGGCTTTACCGGCCAGGGGGGCGGGGAAATGGCGCCGTATTGTGATTATTGCCTGGCCGTACCGTCGCGCGAGACGCCCCGCATCCAGGAAGCGCATATCCTGATCGCCCACATCTTCTGCGCCCTCGTGGAGGAAGACCTGTTCGGCAAGGGTTTTGCAACGTAAGAGGCGGCTACACGACCAGTTTGTGGAGCGCACTCTTCAGTTCGTCCGTGCCCCTGCGGGTCAGGCCGGAAACGAGCAGGGGTTTCTGCCCTGTCTGCGCCATAAATTCAGGCAGATTTTCCAGCGCCGGATCCAAATCCATTTTATTGGCCACGATCAGCGCCGGCCGCTGAAGGAGCGCCGGGTTATAATGCCTCAGCTCGTCGCGCAGGGTGGCGTAATCGTCCGCCGGATGCCGCCCATCTGAGCCGGCCATGTCAATCACGTAAACCAGACCGCGCGTGCGTTCCACGTGCCGGAGAAAGGTATGGCCCAGGCCGGCGCCAGTATGGGCGCCTTGGATCAGGCCGGGAATGTCCACAAGTTTAAGCCGGGTAAACGTGTCGTATTGGATCGTACCGATCACCGGCTGGAGAGTAGTAAACGGGTAGGCGGCGATTTTCGGATGGGCATGGCTGATGGCGGTAAGCAGGGTGGATTTGCCGGCATTCGGGAACCCGATCAGCCCAATATCCGCCACGATTTTAACGTCCAGCCGCAGGCGACGTTGTTCGCCCGCTTCGCCGTTAGTATGTTCGAGCGGCGCCTGGTGGATGCTGGTTTTCCAGTGGCAGTTACCCAGGCCACCCTTGCCGCCGCGCGCCACCATGAGCTGTTCGCCGGGCGTTATCAGATCTCCCAGGATTTCACCGGTAGTTTCATCCCGCACAACGGTACCACACGGCACTTTTAAAATAAGGTCTTGCCCGTTGCGGCCGTGCCGTTTTTGGCCCATGCCTTTGCCGCCGTCTTCAGCGTGTTGACGCGGCTGGTAATACAAGGCGATGAGCGAATCCACGTTTGGATCTGCTTGGAGGATAATATGGCCGCCACGGCCGCCGTCGCCGCCATCGGGACCGCCAAAGGGGACGTATTTCTCGCGCCGGAAGCTGGCGCATCCGTTCCCGCCGCCGCCGGCGAGGATATCGGCTCCGGCCGTTTCAACGAATTTGAAGCCTTTCACATCGCGGGCGCAAGTTCGTCCACACGAACGCGCTTGCCTTCCTTTTCAAACTTAACAACGCCTGATTTCAGGGCGAAGAGCGTGTCGTCCCGGCCGCGTTTCACGTTCATGCCGGGATGCATCCGGGTGCCGCGCTGGCGGATAATGATGCTGCCAACCGTTACCACCTGGCCGTCGAACCGCTTAATACCCAGCCGCTTGCCGTGACTGTCGCGGCCGTTTTTTGCGCTACCTGAACTTTTACTGGTTGCCATGTGAAACCCCTGAAGAATTTATGATTTATGATTTTCGATTGCCGATTCAATGCATAGAAATTGTCCGCCATTGACAGATCCGCCTACGGCGGACAATCTTGCGGTTCTACCGAACCGCCACTACACCCGTATCCGTTGTAGCGGTCGTTCAATAGAACGGCAAAGTTGCTCCAGTCAGGATATTGTCATTTTATGCCACGCTTTCGATTTTCAGGACAGTCAGCTCCTGCCGATGCCCCTGTTTGCGCTCGTAGCCTTTGCGCCGTTTTTTCTTAAAGGACACGACCTTGACACCCCGCTTGTTCCGGAGCACGACGGCGGTCACCTTGGCGCCAATCACGTGCGGTTTGCCCAGCGTCAGCGTGGCGCCATCCGATACGGCCAGCACCGGAAAGGTATCCACCTTGTCACCTTCCTTGACCTCCAGCCGTTCGACGGACAGGACCTCACTTGCTTTCACGCGGTATTGTTTACCACCCGTTTGAATAACCGCGTAAGCTTTCATTGCATCTCCTGTTAACTTCAATAGCCTGAGTGCGCTTTTCCTTTCAACCCTCAAAACCCGAGCATCATAGCCAAGCCCACGGTCCTGTCAACCTAAAATACGTCGGCCGTCAGGCACGGACGGCCTGACCATCCTGCAAGCACCTTTATCACACCGCGGCCCTCCGAAACCGGCTGGCGATCGCCAACTGGGCCGCCAGTGAAATCAGCAGGGCCACGGCAATCACCAGATACATGTTCGTGTCGTTGCCCGTTCGCTGCATGACCCATTCGCTGATAAACAGGCCGGCGACAGATCCCAGGCCGACCAGAAATTCGTTGACGCCGATATTGAGCGACCTCCGGCCGGAATTGGATGAATAATAAACACTGCAGAAATAGATGAACCCGGCGTAAGCGCCGAGCAGGCTGATGCCGAGAAAACAGACCGGCAAAGTCGGCCAGCGCCACATGACCAGGAGCAACACGGCGGCCCCTCCGTGAGCCAGCCCGAGGGGTGTCCGGCGATAAAGCAGATGGCACCAGCGGATCATGGCCAACCCGACCACGGCCTGCACTGCCATTTGCAGGAAAAGCGGCAGGCCCGTCACGAAGGCGCTGACCCCGGCCTTGGCGCTGATGGCGGGAAAGAAACTATGAATAGGACGCTGGACGAACATGGCCATGAAAATCATCAGCCAGCCGATCCAGACGTAAATCGGGTCCACCGGCGGAGCTTTTTCCGATCCGCGTTCCACGTGTTCATCGGCGGAGGACGCTTCCGCCGGGCGGGGCTTATGCATAAACAACACGACCAGCATCACACCGCCGCCCAGCATGATCAGGGCGGACAACACGGTAAAGCCGAGCTGATAGAAAAAACCGGATGACAAAATGCCGGCCGCACTGCCCAGGCTCCAAGCCAGGGTATAAAGGCCGATGGCACGTTTCAGATCACCGGGAGCCGCTTCCGTGCGCATGAAGGCCTGGAAAGCGTTAAAGAAAAAGGCCATAAAAATCCCCAGGCATCCGAAGGCCACCAAGATCAGTAGAAATTCTTTGGCCATCAGGCACGTGACGCCGCAGAGCGTGCCGAGCACGACGCTGGCCAGCAGGATAATCCGGGTATTGCGGCGGGACAGCAGAAACCCGATCGCCAGGCTGGCGAGCATGTAGACCAATTGAAACAGGCCGGCCAGCCAGGCGCACTGCGTGATGCTCATATCCTGTTCGCCGGCACGATACATGACCGCGAATGTGACCAGAAAGACCAGGGCATCCATCAGCGCCGGGCAAATATATATTTTCATCAGCATCCCATGGGGTATAAAAATGTGTAACTACTCACCGGATGGCACGGACATGAAAGTCAGAATGCAGAATGCAGAAATTAAGATTTTCATTCTTCATTCTTCATTCTTAATTCTGCATTTGTAAAATCCGTGGTTCCGCCGGGGCGGATCCGCCGGGGCGGAAAAAATGTCTTTGGATATACCACCTCGCTGAGCAGTTACGAAAAATGAAGAGAGAGTATGCTGGAAAAATTGCCGGCGGCTGAGCCCGGAAGAAACTGCTTGGCCTGATTTTTTCCTCTTTCCACCAAATCAAGCTTTTCCGCGGGTTGCATGTTGAGCGCCTGCAGGAGCGTGTTCATGATGCCTTCGACTGTAGGGCCGGATATCTCCAGTGCGGCGTTGCCAACGACCTCTGGGATAGAGGTGCATGGCCAACAGATCACCGGACAGCCGACCGCCATGGCCTCAACCAGAGGATAACCAAAACCTTCATAGCCCGATGCGGTTACAAACCAGTCGGCGGCGGCATATAACCCGCGCAGGTCAAAATCGCTGACATTTGGATGGATAATGATGTGGTTTGCCATGCCGTGTTTATGGATCAGTTTCATGATTCGGCACAGGTTCATGGCATCGCCTCCAACCAGGAGAAGGCGCCTATCGTTGACCTGCCGTTCTTGAACCAGCCGCGCGAAGGCCTTGACCAGCAGGTCAACATTTTTATGGGGTTTAAAATTGCCAACGTAAAGAAGGTATGATTGGCCATCCAGATACTTTTTCTGTACCTTGGAAATATCGGCGGGATCAATCGGTTTCAGCCAATCGGAGGATAAATCGGGATAAAGCCGGTGTATTTTACAATTGAGGTTTGGCATGAAATCAACCAGGTCTTTGCCCGTGAAATCGGAGTCCACCAGGATAATATCCGCCTTCCGGGTTGAGGCCTGAAGCTGGCACGTGACTATCAGGCGTGTAAAACGGTCCAATCCTTCCTGGCGAAGGAAAGAAATGTCATGCACGGTAATAATTCTTTTGAATTGTCCTGATAAAGGAACCTTGTAATAGGGGCTGAAAAATACATCCACGCCTTCTCGTCGGGCCATACAGGGCAGGATAACCTGGTCGACAACCATTGTCGGCAGGGCGGGCAACGCGACAATCTTCACGGATGGAGCCCAAAGGTTTTCGGGGATGAATTCCCGGCGGTTAACAAAAAGGACAAAATCTATGCCGGCGCCGCGGATCAGCGGCGTGAGCAGGTTTTCCAGGTATCGGCTGATGCCGGTTTTCCCTTTTTCGATGAACTCTCTCGTGTCAACTCCGATTTTCATCAGGGTCTACTATATCATAATTCCAGCAAATGCGACTGATTTTTTTGTGGCAAGCATTCTGCGCTTGACACCGACCCGGAACTGTGCGAAAAATTCACATTATGACCTCGACACTTCGCACTTCGCAGCGTGTCCGTGAGTGATGAAAACAGAGCGACTTCCCCATGAAATTGCAAAAAACAAGTTTTTATCAGATATAGAGATTCATTATGAAAGTAGTCTTAATTAAAGCAGTTACTATTTATCTGCCTATATAAGAAGTGCCAGCGACATAAGATATTACCGGCGCAAGTTTAAGAGAATAATACTGCAAAAATGAATCGGGATCTACACGAGGACGTCTTCTGCGGTTTATGCGGCGCCGACAATCCGAAGCTTCTGTTTGGGACGCATCAACTCCCCGGCGGGAAAATCGGCGGTGTTGTTCGGTGTCGCACCTGTGGCCTGGTATATCGCAATGTGCGTCAAAATGCCGCCAGTATACGCAGATATTTTGAGCAAGGGGAGGATGCTGATTTATCACCGGACTGGATAGCCGGCCGAAAGAAAGCATTCGCTGAACATCTGATATTACTGGAGTCATTTCGCCGGAACAATCGCATCCTGGATGTGGGCGCCGGGCATGGTTATTTTCTCAGCACGTGCGCCGATCGCGGCTGGAACTGTTACGGGGTGGAGACCTCACGGCGGGCAGTAGACTATGCCCAACGGAACTTTGGCTTGAGTTTGTATTGCGGCGCCTTTGAAGAAGCCGTATATCCCGATGAGTATTTTGACGCTGTGACGTTTTTTAACGTTCTCGAATTTTTGCCGGACCCGAAAAGCGCGCTTCAAAAAACACATCAGCTCCTGCGTCCGGGCGGGGTTGTCACGGTGCGTTTTTCCAATGCCGTCTTCCATGTGGCGGCTTACAGGTTCTTTTTGTTCCTGGGCCGCATTCACCGGAGACTCAACCATGGGGATCAAGCTGTGATTCATTTGTATGCGTTTGACAAAAACTCAATTACGCGTTTACTCCTTGAATCAGGATTTGAGGAAATCAAAATGTCATGGACGCCCCTGAGCTGGACGACTACCAGCCATGAACGAATAGGAAGTTGGCGGAAACTGGCCTGTAAACTGCTGGATGCATGCGCATGTTTTTTTCATCTCGTAAGCTTTAAGAGCTTGTTGATTTCTCCTTCTTTGACGGCAATTGCCAGAAAAGGGTGATAGAAAGACAGGCGAGATGCCAAAGTTAAAATCAGGCCTTCGGCAACTTTAGCTTTATCTTAACCTCTTTTTTGTCATTCCCATGAAAATGGGAATCCAGAAGTTTATTCTGGCTCTGGATTCCCGCTTCCGCGGGAATGACAAGCCATTCAGAACGCGCGACAAACAATACAACATTAAAATTCCTATACGTA
>JAHIMN010000049.1 GCA_018896395.1 Verrucomicrobiota bacterium
ACGGGTCGGAGCCAATCGCCTGCACAATCGGGTCGCCTTTTTCGAAATCAAACCGTGTCCCGATGTCAGGCGTGGGCGCGAGCTTCAGGGTGCGGGGGTTGTTTGCCTCGACCCGGCCGCCCGAGCCATATGAGTCCGTCCACGCGCACGACACATCGCTGACGTACGCGCCGGGGGCGATGATGTAGTGCAGCGGCTTCAACCGGTTTTTGCCGTCCTGTGGCGCGTACGACCAGTTGTCGGTGTTGTAAAGGCTCGGCACATAGTAGTGAACCCACCAGCGGGTGCGTTCGAGGTAGATGCGTTTGATTCCGACAGCGTGGTCTTCAATTTTGTGAACTTGATACCAGCGATAGACGCGCATGTCGGGCGCGGCAGTGTAGCCCACACTGGGGTCGTTTTTCGGGTCGAGGTACTCGCTCGGTTCGTCGAACGCAAAGAAGCGGCCCACGATATCCCGTGTCCAGCCACAGTCCTTCGAGCCGAACACTCCGCCCAGGGACAGAACCTGATCGGGATGCCATGGGTCGCGATAGCCGGGGCTGACAAGGTATGCGACGCCTTGCGTGATCCACTTGTTGGTGTTGAGATTGATGACCGGTCGGCTGGTGCCGAGGGTGTGGTTGCGGCACAGGCCGGGCGCATAGACGAGCTCCTGTTGGTCCCAGTTGATCACCTCGACGGTGCTGCGAAACGGTCTAAGGTCGTTGCTGATGTCGGAGGCGTAGGTGAGCCCACCCTCGTCGCCCGCGCCGGACATGATGTTGCCCTGGCTGCACGCTTCCGCGGCGATGACAAAGCTGTCGCCCTGCGCGTAGTTCTTGCGCTTGACCATCAGGCACGGGGATTGATTGTCGGATTGGGAATGGTCGGTCAGTGTGAGCGAATTGACGACGTGTTTGCCGTACACCAGCGCGCTTTTCGGATGATCGTGCTTGAGGTCCATGACGATGTAGGCCCGGCCTTTCTCCTTGTCCCAACCGAGCGCCTTAATCGGGCCACTCTCAAACTGCCCGCCGTAGCCGACCGCAACGCCCGTCACGACTATTTGATTGCTGACGGCGAGCCCGCGGATCGTGGGTACATAAATCCGTGCGTTCTCGCCCGCTTTGACGGCTTCGAGCGATTGTTGGTCGTACGAGGTTGTCCCGCCCGCGATGAAGGTGTCAATACACTCGGTGCTGTGGACGCCCATTGCCATGTCAATCGGCTGCCGCACCTCACGGGAAATATATCGGCCGGCCCAAGTCGAGCCGCCCATACGCTGGCCATTGGAGGGGACCAGAATCTTTTCGCGACCGTTACGGCGGTCGACAATGGTAACGGAGGGCGAACGGTCTTTGGTTGAGGAAGGCGCGTCGTTGTGCGCGACCCAATTGGGCGCGACGCCCGGCGTGATCACGAGGATGCCCCCGCCTTGCGCGATAATGCTGGTGATGGCGGCCTTCAGCGTGGCCTCGACCTCGACGGGGGTTTTCACCGGGCCGAAATCGGCGAGGTTATACACGCCACTGGACGATTTCACATCGGCAGCCAGAAGATTCGGAACCGTTGGCCACAGGAGCGTGGCCGAAGCAACACATAACATGATGATCTTTTTCATAGGTGTCATTTCCTTGGTTGTTGAAAGGACTGAGTTCTCGGCTTGCTGTTGTGCATGGTGCGTTGTCCGTTCTTCCGGCTTCTATCCGCTGTATCCGCTCACTGCAGAATGGCCGAGCCGAAATTGCCGGTCTCATGGAACTGCTGCTTCAGCGGAGACCATGCCGTGTTTTCGTCGCCAAATCTCAGAGGCCTGGTGCGCGCAATCTCAAGCCCGAAGGGCCGGCCCGGCGTCAGGCCGAGATCCTTGATCGGCAGGGACACGACGGCCGTCCAGGCATCCGTGCCGCCGGTCGCGTCAACCCGCCATTCCGGATCCCATTTCAGGTCGGACGCAAACGCATTTATATCGTTCGAATTGGACTCCTTGACGCACTGGGCGGCATACCGGTTGCCGGCAGAATCGAAACCCAACTGGTAGTACACCGCACCCGCCGGCTCCGGCACGATGAAAAGCTCAATGTGGTCGTGCTTGAATATCGCCTGGTCGTCGCGCGGGCAGACCATCGGCACGACTGCGGCCGCCGGCTGGCGGCAGGTGACCAGCAGAAGCAGGCGCTGGCCGTCGTG
>JAHIMN010000050.1 GCA_018896395.1 Verrucomicrobiota bacterium
CCAGCAGCTTCTTCCAGTCGTCTATGGCCCCCGGATTCTCGTCGGTGTAGTGGACCGAAAGGATGTCGATGTGCTTGCCCATGCCCAGCGTCAGCAGCCTGTCGGCAAAAGCGTGGCCGTTCACGAACCCCGCCGCGGCGATGCGCGCCTCCGGGTTGCCGCGGCGGATCGCTCCGCTGGTATGCTCGACCAACTCCGCGAAGTCCTCGACTGTGCCCGTCCAGTATCGGTCCTGCAGGTTCGCTTCGTTCCAGATCTCCCAGACATGGATCTCGTCGCGGAAGTCGGCGGCAAGTTTCTCCATCAGGGAATCCCAGAGGCAGTAGTCGCTTGGTTTGACGCGATTGAACACCGGCCCCGCGTCCCCGGCTTCCTGCCGGTCGTCAGGCCTGGACGAGAGCTCGCGCGGACACTGCGCTATTTCGCCGAAGATGAAGATACCTTCCTTCCGTAATTCCCGGGCATACTGCCGCCACGTCGGGTATTCCGCGGACACGGACGGTTTTTCCCTGCGTGCGATGGTCACCTTCTCAAAGCTGTGCGCCCAGAAGTTGAGCCGCGTCCAGGATGCCCCGAGCAGCCGATGCTGGATTGCTGCCCAGCGGGGACCTTCAGGATTGCCCTTGTCGAACCAGATGTGCGGGGTGTAGAAGATGCCCCACGGCGAGTTCTCGGACGGCGGCGACGGGGTGAAGACGACGGCAACCCACGTTTCCGCTTTGGCCCGTGCCTCACCGCACTGCGCCTCAACCGTCAAATGGTAGAGCCCGCGCCCCGTAAGCTTCAGCGGCAGCAGGGCCTCGCCAGAACCGTCTTCCTTCGGCAGCACATCGAAACGCCCCTTGTCCTTCCATGGCCCGGCGCTCTCTTCGACCGCGTACTCGACTGAAACGGCGGCCTTTGCCCCACTGATCTGCACGCGCACATCCAGTGGATCGGAGTCGGTGAAGAGATGTCCGGGTCTCGACGAGATCACGCGCACGCCAAAGCCTGATACGGCGTGGGCCTCCGCGGCTGCGGCGCGTATCGGCCAGACCAGCATCACCACGGCGAGATAGAGTGCCGGATACAGAATCGCAGGCAAGCGTACCGCCCGGATTCCCCCACAGAATCCGACCATCAAACGTGTCCGCAACGTGTGCGGCGTCTTCATTGCGCTACTCCCTTCCGCTTCCTTCACCGAATGAATAGCGTTTTATCCAGTATGCCGCGAGTATACAACGGTGGCCGAGGCGGGAGGCGGGTAAACCCGTTGGGTTTCCGCCTGGGCGGATCCGCATTAGCGGAAAAATAGAAAGTGGCGCAAAAAATAATTTACACGCTGCCTTTGCCCGCCTGCCGCGCTGGAGCGCAACGACTGCCTGCCCGCAATGCTACGCATAGCGTTGTAGGCGGGCGGGCAGGTTGATAAAAAATTACCGTTATGCTGATATTCGTGCAAAATCAAGGTAATATTATCAGGATATGGCAAACCGGTTGTCCGGTTCAACCTTGTCCGGCGCAGGGTCAACGGCCCATTCAACCCCTCCCGTGAAAATATCTTTAAAAAACGGGCCCTGGCATGCTTCCACGTTATGTCCAAGGGCTATGTAAAAGACTTTGCCCGCGCCCCATGTCTTAACCCAACTTACCGGCCATAACCTGTTGCGGAAAACAGTAGTAGCAAGAAGCAGGACTCTGTCATCATAGTCAAGCAGATACTGCTCGTCGGTGACTTCATACTCAAAAACCGGCCATTTCTCCCAATCTTTAACGGTATAGCCTTTTAAATACTTGCACACGGAATGTTTATTATCGGCCAAGCTGACTATGTATTTCCTGGTACATGGATGGGCGCGGAAATATCCTCCCAGCATGGCCCTGTATTCGGGTGATTTACCGAAAGAGTCAGCCGCGGCATGAACACCGGCAAATCCTTTTCCGGATGCAACCCATTCAATCAGTCCGCGTTTCTGCGGAATGGTAAGCTGACCACCGGTATTATATACAACGGCCAGGTCGTAATTTTTTATTCTGCCGGCGGTAAAAACATCGAAATCTTCCGCCACGTAATCAACTTTGAACCCGGGAATTTTCGCCAAATATTTTTTCAGAACCGGACAGCATTTTTTAAAGTCATGACAGCCCCCGCCGCCGAAAAGCAGGATATTCTTGACAGGACTTTCTGATTTATTGCCGGATTTTGCATTATTAATCATACGTGTGCTTCTCCTCAGTTAATTTTCAAAATATTCGAAGCCTTGACGGTCATATTTTTCTGGGCGGATTCCAGGATCAGCTCAAAAACCCGGATAGCGTTTCGCGCCTCTTCCGGCTTTACAAGCAGGGGTTTATTTTCAGCCAGGCTGTCATAAAGATAGTCGTAATAAGCATGGCGTTTGATCTCCAGGTAATCCGGGACAGCGTAGTCAGGTTTGCCGCCGTCAAAATTCTGGGTCGCGTTCATCAGGTCGCGCGGGTCTTCAATTACCCGCTGGATAAAAGAGCCTTCCATGCCCGCGGCGTAAAAACGCACAACGGCGGATGTGCCGTTAGCCAAAAATTCCTTTGGACGCGGAAGCATGGAAAATTTAACAACCGGCGGCTTTGCAAAACGCAGCATTGCTTCCGCGAAACCACAGTCCTCCAGGCCTTTTTCAGGACTGCACAACATGGCCGAGATCTCCAGCAGGGGGGTTTTGTTCAGAAGCAGGCACTGGTCAACAAGGTGAATGCCCCAGTCGTGGATAGCGCCTGCTCCGTAACCGCCGGCAGAAACGTTATTTACGATAAGTCTTGGCTCGCCTATTTTTCCCTTTCTGATAATGTCCTTTAGACCAAGGAAATCAAGGTCTAATCTCCGGTTGTGGTGAACCGTCAGGACAACTTTTTTCTTTTTTGCCAGGTTAATAAGCTCATCGCATTCGGCGGTGGTGGAAGCCATCGGCTTTTCAAGCACCACGTGTTTTCCGGCCTCAAGCGCGGACTTGGCGGCGGGAAAATGCGTGGCAAGGGGCCTGGTGGCTATCACGACCACGTCAATTTCGTTGTCGGCAAGCATGTCTGCATAAGCTGGATATGTTTTATATTTATTATCCGCCAGTTTCGCCGCTTTTTCCTTGAAAACGTCAAATAAACCGATGACCTTGAATCGGTCGCAGCGTTTTTCAAGTGCGGGCAGATGGTTTGATGTAACAATACCTCCAGCTCCACAGAACCCGACCCGGAATATTTTCATTTATAAAATCCCTTCATTCTGGTTGCGAATTGATAAGAAATTGGTATCTATTAAGCCATCCGAAGCCAGATAATTTTTTCAGCCTCGGCTGATCCGCTGTGGCGGAACCCCCTGATGAACACAAATCGTAGGAGCGTCACCCCGCTGACGCGATTTTCCGCCACAGGCGAATATGCCTGTGGCATGAACTTCCCCTCGCCTCGACGGGGCGAGGCTCCTACAAGCGATTATGCCCCGCCCAAGCTCGGCCAGGGCCTGCCCAAGCTCGGCCAGGGAGCGTCGGCCAGTGGGCTATCTCTTCGGACAGCTTAATGCTTACCATTCCGCGTCAACACGCAACCACTCAGGAGCCAGAATTCAGGAGTCAGAATCCAGAATGAGAAAAACCGGCATGGGCCTTGGTCGCCTCACGCGTAACGCGGGATAAATATGGCGCTTGCCACGCGTTGCGCGTGGCCGCCCCTTTGTAGGCGGGTAAACATTTCGTTCTGTATTCTGTCTA
>JAHIMN010000051.1 GCA_018896395.1 Verrucomicrobiota bacterium
AGGCACGATACCAAGAATTTAAGCGCATGCCGACTTTGCAATCAACGCTTTCTTTTTTAAGTTTCTTATACGTTTGATCAGCCCGCCAACGGCCGGCGGTGGATTCGCTGAGCAGTTACCGAAATTACAGCTTTAGGAAAACAGGCCATGGTTCAAACGGTCATCATGCCCAAACTCGGTCAGACTGAGGAGGAATCCACGGTTCTAAAGTGGCACAAACGCGAAGGCGAGCCTGTAAAAAAAGGCGAAATTTTGTTCGAAATCGAAACGGACAAGGCCGTTCTCGAGATCGAAAGTTTTTTTGAAGGCACGCTCCTGAAAATTGTCGTGGCCGAAGGCCAGACGGTACCGGTCTCGGTGCCCGTGGCCTTCATCGGCCAACCGGGCGATATAATTCCGGAAGTGAAGCCGGTGTCCCGGTCAGTGCCCGCCGCGGATCCAATGCCCGAGCACGTTGTTGTCTCTCCGGCGCCTGCCCTCCGTAGCGCCTTGGCGAAGGAGGGTCCGTCGTCCCACCTTCGCTCTTCGGGCTTCGGTGGGCAGGCCGTCGTCTGTCCTCCCGCCTTCGCCCCTGGGGCTACGGTGGGCACGCCGTCGTCTGTCCTCAAGATCGTCTCCCCGCGCGCCCGGCGGCTGATCCGCGAATGCGCCATCAGCGCCGATCCAATTCCCGGCACCGGTCCCGGGGGGCGCGTGGTGGAAAAAGATGTCCAGGCCTACCTGGAAGCGAAACACTATGCCGCCCTTAAAATAACGCCGGCAGCCAAGAACCTGGCGCGCAAAAATGGCGTTGATATTCTGACCGTGCCGCTGGCCGAAAGCCGGGAACGCATTACGGTGGCGATGATTCAACAGGCAATCGCCGAAAAGCCCGTGACGATGAGCAAAATGCGGCAGGTTATCGCCCAGCGGTTGACCGCGAGTTTCACGACGACCCCGCATTTCTATGTGACTGTTGCGGTGGACATGACCGACCTGCTGGAATGGCGCCAAATTCTGAAAAATGAAAACAAGCCGTTTACAGTTACCGATTTTATTCTCAAGGCCGTTGCCTTGGCGCTCGTGGAATGCCCGGCGCTCAATAGTTCGACCGACGGCCGCGCCACCCGCTGGCACAGTCGCGTGCACCTCGGCATGGCGGTGTCAATTGCCGAGGGCTTGGTGGTTCCGGTAATCCGTAATGCCCACGATCTTTCGATCGCCGAACTGCACGAGCGCACCGCTGGCCTTGCCCTCAAGGCGCGCGACGGCAAACTGACCCCGGATGAAATGACCGGCAGTACGTTCACGGTATCGAACATGGGTATGCTCGACGTGGAACACTTTACGGCCATCATCAACCCCGGTGAAAGCGCTATCCTGGCGGTGGCCAGCACCCGCCCGACGCCTGTGGTCAGAGACGGAAAGATCGAAATCCGTGCGATGATGAAAATTACGCTCTCGTCCGACCACCGCCTGGTGGATGGCGCTTGTGCCGCAGGCTTTGTCAACCGCGTCAAAAGCATGCTTGAGGATCTGGAATTATGGAAAAGTATGATCTGATCGTCATTGGTGCCGGCCCGGGCGGCTACCCGGCCGCGATCCGCGCGGCCCAGTTGGGCGCTTCCGTGGCCATCGTGGAAAAGGAAGCCCTGGGCGGAACCTGTCTCAATTGGGGATGTATACCGACCAAGACCCTGATCGCGTCCGCCGCGCTCTACGGGCACATGCGGCACGCCCAGGCCTTGGGTGTCAGCGTCGAAAAGGCCTCGTTCGATTATACCGCCATAATCCAGCACAAGAACCAGGTGGTGGCCAAACTGCGTGGCGGTATTGCGCAACTGCTTAAGGCCAACGGCGTCACGGTGTTCGAGGGCCAGGCCGCATTCATGACCCGTAATCGCCTGACCATCCAGCGGAGCGGAAAGGAATCCGTGGCCCTGGAAGCCGCGCGTATCATTATCGCCACAGGATCCAGCGCTGTGCTCCCGGCCTTTTTGCCGAAAGCCGCAAGCGTGGTGGAAAGCCGCGCATTCTTGGACCGTACCGACCTGCCTGCGCGGCTGATCGTGCTCGGCGGCGGCGTGATCGGCTGTGAGTTGGCCTGCATGGCCGCCCAGTTAGGCGCCCAGGTGACCATCGTCGAAATCCTCGATGACATTCTGGTCATGCTGGATGCCGACTTGCGCGCGGATGCGCGCCGCTACATGGAAACCCAGTTAAAAATTCGTATCCTTACGGGTAAGCCCCTGGAGCAGATCAAGGCCGGAGCGCAGGGCGTTAAGGGCCAGGTGGCCGGCGAACCGGTCGAAGCGGAACTCCTGTTGGCGGCCGTCGGCCGCCAGCCGGTTACCGAAAATCTGGCCCTGGACAAGGCCGGGCTTAAGCCCAATGCGAAAGGTTATATAGGGGTGAATGCCGCCGGCCAGACGCCATCGGCGGGAATTTATGCGATTGGCGATGTCAACGGTGGTCCGCAACTGGCGCATGCGGCCACGGCCCAAGGTCTTTTGGCCGCAGAGCATGCCGTGGGACCACGACGCATCTTGCGCGCGCAGGTTGTGCCGTCCTGCATTTTCACGGCGCCGGAAATTGCCACGGTGGGGCTCTCCGAACAGGAAGCCAAACAGCAGAACCGCGCCGTCAAAACCGGCAAGTTCCATTTTGCGGCGTTGGGCAAGGCGGTGGCTTCGGGCGAGACGACCGGTTTCGTAAAATGGATTGCGGATGCGGAAACCGACCAGCTTCTGGGTGCCGCGGCCATCGGCGCGCATGCCACGGAATTGATCGCCACGGCCGTAACGGCCGTCCAGGCGGAACTGACCGCCGCGGAGTTCGCGCGAACGATTCAAGCGCATCCGACGTTGTCGGAAGCCTGGATGGAAGCCGCCCATGCCGTGCACGCTCAGTGCATCCATGCGCCGCCGCGGCGGCGTAAATCGGACGACAGATGACAGACGACGGCCTGCCCGCCGTAGCTTTAGCGAAGGCGGGACGACAGCCTGCCCGCCCGCCTACATCGCTGGACGAAGTCCTACGGGCAGGCAATGCTGCGCATAGCGCTGCAGGCGGGTCCGAAATCAGCAATCAGATAATCCATCACCCATTAACCATAGACCATGCTTTCATGAATCATCAACCATCGTCTTTGCCGATACCCGCCACGATGCGGGCCGTGCGTCTGCACGGCGCCGGATTTGAAAATATCCATGTGGATACCGTGCCGGTCCCGCGGCCCAACGACAACCAGGTGCTGGTGCGCGTGGATGCTGCGGGGGTCTGTTCTTCCATTCTCAAGCTGGTGGCCCAGGGAAGCGAACATACGTTCATCAATGGCTGGGACTTGGGCCTGTATCCCATCATTCTCGGCGATGAAGGCTGTGTGACCATCGTCCAGGCCGGGAAAAACGTGGCATCCAGGTATTCCGTGGGCCGGCGCTATGCCACCCAGCCGGCGGTGGATCACCCCCCGGTCAATCACCGTGAGCGATACCGGGATGGCGGCGCCGGCATAGAAAAAGTGGCCATCGGTTATTCCCTGCCCGGGCACTTGGCCGAGTACATGTTGATCACCGAAGAGACAATTGCCGCCGATTGTTTACTACCCCTGCCTTCCGACTCCATTCCCTTCTTTGCCGGGGCGTTGTGCGAGCCGCTTTCCTGCGTGATTTCAGCCCAGGACCGGCACATCCACATTCACCAGAAATCGCCGACCGCGCCGCGTATTCCGCAGTTGGGTCTGTTGCGCGGTGGCGTTGCCGTGGTCATCGGTGCGGGGCCCATGGGCCAGATGCATGCCGAGGCCGCCTTGCGTTTTTCGCCGAGTCACCTGATCGTCATGGATATTATCGAGGAACGCCTGGCGAAGGTGCGCGCGAGTTTGGCGGAAAAAGCCCGGCAAGCCGGTACGGAATTGCATGCCGTGCTCTCCGCCGAAGGTTTGGCGCTCATCAAACAGGTCAGTAACGGCAAGGGCGCCGATGACATCATCGCCGCCGTGGGGATCCGCAACGTGCAGCAAGAGAGTCAGCAGTGGTTGGCCAAAGGCGGTGTGTTGAACCTCTTCGGTGGCCTCAAGCGGGGCGAACACATGATCGAGCTCGATACCCTCCGCGTGCACTACGATGAAATCCGCCTCTGTGGATCGAGTGGCGGCAGTCCGGCAGATCTTGTCGAAGCCCTGCGCATGGTGGCTTCCGGCGAGTTTAATCCCGGCCTGCACCTGGACATGGTCGGCAGTCTGGACCAATTTTCAAAGGCCCTGGAGCTGATCAAAGCCGCCAGCGTGGAAGGCAAGATCGTGCTCTATCCGCAGATTCCATCAATGGACCTGTTGCGCGTCAAAGCCTGGACCCTCCGCGACGAAACCGACTTCCTCAAATCCCGCCGGAAAGCTTGATCAGGTTGCATGGGTGTCGGACAAATGTATTGGTGATGACTTGAGCAAGGTTCTGTTGGCAGGGCAGATGCGCCACGCATTTCTTTCGAAACGGGCCGGTGATTTTGCCGTCCCGATCACGCGATGTGTATCGTGATCGGCTTCCTCCTTCGCTCTTGCCGGAGCTTCGGAGGACAGGTCCGGTGCTCGCGCGGATACATATCCAGCGCTCCCGGCTCCGCCAGAGCGCTTCGCCGAGGCGAGTCGCGCTGCGCGCCACGCTCTAAGCGTGGCAAGCCGGTATCCCTGTCCCGCATGGCGGGATGCGGCAAACTTGCCGCCCCTTTTCGAATCCCGCCATCCTCCTTCGCTGAAGCTACGGAGGACAAGGCGGGCAACGAAATGCGCGTTGCGGATGCCATCGTGCCCGCAGACCCGGCCTGCCCGCAATGCTACGCATAGCGTTGCAGGCGGGCGCGATATTCTCTTCGGACAATTGCCGTCTCTTAAAGTATTTGTCCTATACCTGAGTATTTATAGGACTGCCCGTTTGTTGTTGACTCTGCATGACGGATGCCTACCATAACCTTAAATATCTTGATAACGACATCGGTCAGCTTGACCGATCACGGTGCGGAAGCCGCGCATCAGCGTCAATTGACGTTATGCCGATGAATCAGAGATTGAAGAAAACAACCGGAGGTGCTAAGATAAAACATTATGACTACCACAATTCAGATTGAGCGTATGTCCCGTGAGGAAAAACTCCAGACGATGGAAACCATATGGGCAGACTTGTCCAAAGATGATGCTAGTGTAGAATCTCCCGTATGGCATCACGATGTTCTGAAGGAGACTGAGGCCAAAATAGCCGCAGGGCAGGAGCAGATTGCCGACTGGACAACGGCAAAGCGGGACCTCAGGAAGCGGTTCGAATGAGGATCAAGATACTCTTCTCGGCCGTGGAGGATCTGCATACCGGCCGACTCTTCTATGAGAAACAGGGCCCAGGGCTGGGTGAGTACTTCTTTAATTCTCTGTTCTCCGACATCGACTCTCTTGCGCTCTACGCGGGTATCCATCCGAAGGTCTTCGGCTATCACCGACTCTTGTCCAAGCGATTTCCTTATGCCGTCTACTACACTCTCGATTCGGACTTAGTCGTGGTTTTCAGAGTCTTGGACTTGCGTCGCGATCCGGATCGGATACGTCAAGCGCTGATGTAGGGCGGAGCCCCGGCAATTAATCGTGGAGAAATGGCATGAGCACATTGGTTGATACGGTCAATCCGGCTGGCGGAGGAACGCAATGCGATAAAGCTATATCGAACAGGTTGACGTTTGCTTTTTCGGTTTCCCTCCGTCCGTCGTCCGTCATCCGTCGTCTGGCGCCTGCCCCGCCGTAGCGGCTTCGCGCAGGGGGTCCGTCATTCCCACACACCTGGAATCGTCTTGCCGCAGGCCTTGCAGGCGCCCTTGACGATATTGTTTTCCAGGATGCGATATTCGTAGCGGCGAATGAGCATGGCTTGGCAGTGTGGGCAGACGGTGTTCTGGGCTTCCTCGCCGGGCACGTTGCCGATATAGACAAAGTGACATCCTTCGGCCAGCGCAATCTGTCGCGCGCGCCGCAGGGTGTCGGGCGGGGTGGGGGGGATGTTTTTCATTTTATACATGGGATGATACCGGGAGAAATGAAGCGGCACGTCCGGACTTAAGTCCTTCACAATCCAGGCCGCCATGCGCTTGATCTCGTCGGAGCTATCGTTCAGGGTCGGAATGAGGAGCACGACGATTTCATACCACACGCCGGACTTTGCCAGGCGCTTGAGGGACGCCTGCACGCTCTCCAGGAATCCGTCGCAGATGTCCCGATAGAAAGATGGTGTGAATGCCTTTAAATCAATCTTGATGGCCTTGACCAGCGGGAACAGCGCTTGTTGGGCCTGGGCGGAAATAAAGCCGTTACTGACCACGACGCTCTCAATGCCGCGCGCCTTGCCGGCCTTGGCGCAAGCGGCCATGTATTCAAAGAAGACGGTGGGCTCGGTGTAAGTATAGGCAATCGTGCGCGTGCCGGCGGCGAAAGCCTGTTGCGCGATTGCCTCGGGTGTTTGATACGGCGGCCGGATATCGTCGGGGCTGGCTTGCGAAATGTCCCAGTTCTGGCAGAACTTGCAGGCCATGTTGCATCCCACCGTGGCGATGGAAAACGCCTTGCTGCCCGGATACACGTGAAAGAGCGGCTTCTTTTCGATCGGGTCGGTATGCAGGGCGCAGGGTCGGCCATAGACCAGCGAATAGTAGCGTCCGCCACGGTTCTCGCGGACGCGGCAATAGCCGCGTTGCTTGTCGCCGACCACGCATCCACGCGGGCACAGTTTGCAGCGCACCTTGCCGCCGGCCAGCGGTTCGTAAAACGAGGCCTCGTGCAGGACTTTTTCGTCCGGCGCGTCGCCGGCCAGTGTGTCCGCCAAAACACAGCCGGCCACACCCGCTCCCAGGCAACCCAGGAACTCCCGCCGCGAGACACCGGGGCATATTGATGTGTAATTCACGGGATAGTAATTTCGTAAGCGTTCAAGGAACGCTGAAATTGGAAACTGGAAATTAGGTATTTGGCCTTCACGCTTTTGTGCTGTTAATGAACCAGTTGGCGCACTCATTTCTTACCCTAATTTCGAATTTCCAGTTTCCAATTTCAAGCCGTGAAAGGCTACCCTGTTTCATG
>JAHIMN010000052.1 GCA_018896395.1 Verrucomicrobiota bacterium
CACACGGCAATCCCGACATAGAGAATGATCATTTGGATTACGTCCGAATATATGTCTGCGCGGATGCCGCCCAGAAATTCGTAAATCATCGCCACGACGCCGATCAACAACACTGATGCCCAGAACGGCAGGCCGACTAACTGCTGAATAACGAGCGAAATTCCATAGACGGTTACCCCGGTCGAAAAAGCGCGGAGAAATTGAAACAGAAGCGAAAGAACCATGCGGCTTCCCGGCCCGAAACGGCGCCCCAGGTATTCGTATACCGAAACGACATTCTGGCTCCGGAAAAAAGGGAGCAGGAACATCATTACCCCGATCATGGCCAGCGGCACCGCTAACTCGTACTGCAGCCATAAAAGACCGCCGACGGCTATGACGAAAGCCGGAGCTCCCAGCAGGCTGTTCGTGGAACACTGGGTGGCCATGGTGGAAATAGCGATCGGCCAGTGTCCGATCCGGTTGCCGCCCAGAAAATAATCGCTCCCTGTCCGCTGAGTGCGCCCAAGCCGCACTGCCATTCCGATCATGCCAAGAAGATAAAAGGCGACAATGGTCCAGTCTAATCCGTTCATTATGGTTGTCCGCGCAATAATCTCAATGTCATCTGGCGCTTGTCGTCATTGGCAAGATAAATCGTCTGGGTCGGGAAAGCAAAGTCAATGCTTTCGGCATTGAAACGCTCTAGAATTTGCTGGTTAACGTGTTCGGAAAATTGCATGTATTCCCAATAACCCGGCGGATGATACCAATAGATCATTATGATATTCAAAGAAGCGTCGTTGAAAGCATTGAAATAAACACGCGGCGGAAATTCCGGATGCATGCCTTCGTGATTGTTTAAAATCTCCTTAATGATATCCAGCGCCCGCTGAACTTTTTCGGGGGGTGTATCGTAGGTGATGGTGATGCTTGCCAGATGCCGGATAAACGGCCGTCTGCCGATGTTCTGAATAGTTTTGTTGACCATCTCCGAATTCGGTATGGTTATCTGGTGCCCGTCAAAGGTGCGGATTCTTGTAGAGCGGAATCCGATGCTTTCAACCGGGCCATCATAATTATCAACTACGATCCGCTCGCCGATCTCAAATGGCTTATCCATCAGAATAACCAGCGAGCCGAAGAAGTTTTTGATCGTGTCTTGTCCGGCCAGCGCGATGGCCAACCCGGCGACGCCCAGTCCGGCGAGAATTGTGGTAATGCTTTTTCCGCTGACCTGTTGAATGACGTTGAGGAGCACCAGGACAAAGACGGTAATTCTGATGCTTTTACCGACAAGGGGCGCCAGAACGTCATCCACTTTGCTTTCGGTTTTCCTGGCAAGACCGAGAAGATAATAGTCAACAATGTCAACAAGCGAATAAAGAGCATAACCGATGGCAATGGCGTTTAATGTGTGACCGATAGTGTCGGCCATATTTCTAAGGCTTGGCCCGAGATTCGTCAGCGCGGCTATGCCGAGCCACCATCCCAGAGTGAAAGCCGCCATAACAACCGGCCGCGAAAGCGCCGCCAACAGCAATCCTATCATTTTCTTTTTCTTTTCGCGCGAATGATCGGCTGCCCGTTGCATAAAAAACCGTGCCAACCTTCCCGCAATGAGCGAAAACAGGATTGCCGCGAAAAAAACCAGGACCTTCCAGAGCTCATTGCCAGCAATGCTTGTCTGCCATAGAAATTCATACATAAACAAGATGCTCCCTTCTTTTATATAACAATTATCGTGCGTGTCCTATAATGTCCATAAGTTGTTGCCAATGGGTGATGGTCAAAACCAGGACTTCCATCTTTCGCCAAGCAACGCGGTCAGGGTTAAAGTAGCATAAAATTGCGCTTTGTAAACAATACCCCGCCTCCATATGTTAGTCTGGGTGAAAAAAGGAGAACCCATATCCGCCATACCAAGAGGAACGGAGCTTTTCGTCTCGCCCGGTTCTGAGTTCGATTGACATAGCCGCCTCCCCTGTTCATTTTTTTCTTGCCGGTTGAATCGATTGACTGTAGTATATTCGCCATTCAGTAATTGGGCATATAGGCACCGTGTAATGTCTCTGAAACAAACATGCAGCAACAGCGTGGGCAACCGCAAGCAAAAAAACCACACATCAACTCACACGAACCTATATAAAACGCAATAATTCCAATAATAAAGGATTTTTAACAAAATAATTCAGGCTCATAACCTGAAGGTCGCTGGTTCCCAGCCGTAGGCTGGTCCGCTTCTGGCGGATCGTGCCTTAGGCAGACCCGCCTCTGGCGGGAAATCCAGCCCCCGTTACCCATTGCAAGACACAGGTTCCACCGGCGGCGGATCTGTCTAAGGCGGCAAAACGGCCGGCGCCAGGCGGCGCGGGTTAGGCATTAAGAACAGGAGGCTTTGTGAAGACCGTATTACTCTTAACCGTGGTGATGTGCATAAGCGTATTGAGCGTAAGCCAGGCCTACGGCGAAGATAAGCCCCAAGCCGGACCGACTCAAACCGCCGCGCCGGCGCCGGCCCCCGTGCCGGGTCCGGCATTCAAGACCGGCAAACAGCAGATGTTTCAGCCAGTATCCATGGATCCGGCGCTCGTGCGCCAGAGTATGCAGGCCCGCTCGGAATACGATGACCTCAACCGGCGCATTATGGCCCGGCAAACCAAGCTTTACGAGGAGAACGCGCAAATCAAAGAACTCCAGACCCAACTGCGGGATTTACAGAAAAAGATAGACAAGCTGATGGCAGAGGATGAGGAATTGAACACCCTGAAGAAGAAGTTCGCATCCATCACACCGGAATTTCCCATGGGGTCGCGCAAAGGTTTTTCCACCAACGCGATGCCGTTTTCCATCGGCCGCTAATGCCGTATCGCACCTTCAACTTGAACGAAGCGGCCATCTATCTGCACCTGGCACGTACCGACCTGGCAACCATGGTACAGCGCCGGGAAATTCCGGTGGAAACGCAGGGCAATCGCCTGGTGTTCCGCAAAAAGGACATTGACGCCTGGGCCTCGCAACGCATCCTGGGGCTTTCCCACAAGCGGCTTACCACCTACCACAAGCAGACCTCAGCCCTAACCCGGGATCGATCACATCAATCGCTCAGCGTGGTGGCGCTGGTCCGCACGGATGCGATCGAACCGGCGCTGACATCCAAAACCAAATCCTCCGTGCTCCGCGACATGGTGGCGCTGGCCGACCGCACCGGACTGATGTGCAATCCACGCGATTTTTTGCAAAGCCTGGTAGAACGGGAGCGCCTGTGCTCCACGGCGCTGTCCGACGGCATTGCGCTCCTGCATCCCCGCAACCATGATCCGCACATGATTGTGAATTCGTTCATCAGTATTGGCCGGGCCATCCATCCCGTGCCATTTGGCGCGCCGGACGGGAATCGGACCGACTTGTTTTTCCTGATCTGTTGTCAGGACGATCGCCTGCACCTGCACGTTCTGGCGCGGCTGTGCATGATTAGCAAGCAGACGAAAGTCCTGCTCCAGCTCCGCGAGGCGGAGTCGGCCAACACCATGGTCACGATCCTGCGCCGGGCGGAAGAAGACATGGTCAGACAGATGTAGGCGACAGGTAACTACGCAGGTTCAGCGGTTCACAGTTCACGGTTCAACGATTGGCTCGTGCTTCGTAGCAACGCTTCTACGCCCTGCGTAGCGGCTTCGCAGAGCAGGGAGCTACTTCGCAGAGTAGCCGGGGAGAGAAGGGCTAACCCGTTGCAAAAACCGAGGTCTTGAAGTCGGTGATTCGTCACATGTGACGGGCGGTCGTTCATGGCCCGCTCCAGTAACCGTGAACCGTGAACCCTTGAACTGTGAACCTGCATAGCAACGATTTATGCATACTCATCCACCATCGGTTATCCACAGCACCGACAATCCGGTCTATAAAAAACTACTGGCCTTGCAGACGGCCCACGGCATCCGCAAGCACGGCGAATACCTGGTCGCGGGCCCCAAGCTCACGGCCGAAGCCGTGCGCCAACAGAGCCAGGTTATCGGCGCCTGGATTTCAACCCCTGACCTGCCACCCCCCCCGCCATCGCTTGCCGGCACGCAATGGGTGCTACTGGATAAAAGACTGTTTCGGAACGTGAACGTGTTCGGGGTTCCGGGAATCCTGTTGACCATGCGTCTGCCTGATCTCCCGGTATTTCAACCAAAGGCACACTGGCCGGCCGGATGCACTCTGTTTATTCCCTTTGGCGACCCCGAAAACGTGGGAGGCGCCATACGTGCCGCCGCCGGGCTGGGCGCGGCACGGGTCGTACTGTTGCGGGAAGCGGCTTGTCCCTTTCTGCCTAAGGCTGTACGCGCCTCAGCAGGGGCCGCCTGGAAAATCCGGTTGGAATCGGGGCCAGGCCTGGCCGAGTTGACCGCCATCAAAACCGTACCGCTCTTTGCACTCGACATGGAGGGCGCGCCGCTTGATAACGTGAAGCGCCCCGCTTGCTACGGACTGGTGGCCGGGATGGAAGGCTTTGGGTTACCGGAGGCATTGCGGCGGCATTGCCGGCGGGTTTCCATTCCCATGACCAACGGGATCGAATCGCTCAACGCGGCGGCGGCCACGGCCGTGGCCTTGTGGGCCTGGCAGGGAAATTAAAGCTGGTCATTTCAGCGGCGCGGCCCCGACCGGCGGTACCCGCCCCGGGGCGGCGGGCGTCCATGACGATCAGACGGCCGGTGGAAAGCCGGCGCACTTGGCCCGTGATCGGCCGCCACCGGGGGCGGGTGCGCGGGCAACGGCGGCAGATTCAGCCAAGCTGCCTCCGGTTGCGTATAGGGCAGACTCCGCCCGATAAATATTTCGATGGCCGGCATATTAAACGACCCCTCCTCGCAGGCAAACGTGATGGCGGTTCCCAGTGCGCCGGCCCGGCCGGTGCGCCCGATCCGATGCACGTAGTCTTCCGCCTCATAGGGCACATCATAATTAATGACGTGACTGATCCCCTCCACATGAATGCCGCGGCCGGCAACATCCGTGGCGATCACCACCTTGACGCGACCGGCACGGAAAGCTTCCAGAATGCGGAGGCGCTTGTCCTGGGGCACATCGCCGGAAAGCGGCGCGCACGGTATGCCATAGTCGGTTAGTTTGCGTGTCAGTCGATCCACGCCATCGCGCCGGTTGCGAAAGACCAGCACGCGCTCGACCGGATCGTTGCGAAGCACGCTAATGAGCAGGGCCAGCTTGTCACGGGCAGACACCATATATACTTTCTGGTCAATGGCATCCACGGTGACTTTTTCGTGTGCCACGGCCACCATGACCGGTTCCACCATCCAGGCGGAAGCCAACCGCATAATATCCTCGGTAAGCGTGGCACTGAAAAGCATCGTCTGACGCCGGTGTTTGGGCGGCAAACTGTACACAATCCGGCGCACATCCGGGATAAAGCCCATATCCAGCATGCGGTCGGCCTCGTCCACGATCAGGATTTCAGCGTGGTTGAGATGCAGGACGCCCTTGGATTTAAAATCCAGCAGGCGGCCCGGCGTGGCCACCACCAGGTCAATCCGGTTTTGGGCCAACTCTGTTTGCTGTTTACGGTAATCCATGCCGCCATAGACAACCGCCACGTGGAACGGACAATATTTTCCCAGGGAAAGCGCATCCTTATGAATCTGGATGGCCAGTTCGCGGGTCGGCGCCAGGATCAGGGCACGGGGCGTTCCGTTGCCCAACGGTTTCGGCAACGGATGGCGCAAGAAGTGCGTAAAAATTGCAATCAGGAAGGCCGCCGTCTTGCCCGTGCCGGTCTGAGCGCGGCCGGCAACGTCTTTCCCATTCAGCGTCGGCGGCAACGCCAGCGCCTGCACGCTCGTGCAATAGGAAAACCCGAGATCGGCGACGGCATGCATGAGCTCCACCGGCAGTTTCATATCGTGGAAACGGGTCTTCCCTTCCGCAGGGAAAACCTTAAACTGGTCCACCGTCCAGGGTGGCATAGACGGAACCGGCCGCGGAGCGGATTCGCGGCCTAGCCCGAGCCGGCCAGGGCGAGTGGATTCTGTTCGCTTCGGCCCATGGGATGGAGCTGTTTGGAACAGAACGCGACCAATCTTGCGCAATAATCGTTTAATAGATTCATCCCTACCGATTCACCACTAACTGCAGACTCAAAACAATCCCCGCACCCGCCCGGTCTTCACATCAACATCAATGTTGCGGAAGGCCGGATTCGAAGCCGTGCCGGGCATGAGCTTGATATCGCCGGCCACCGGCACCACGAAGCCCGCGCCCCTATAAATCAGAATATCCCGGACCGGCAGGTCCCAGCCGCGCGGACGGCCTTTGATCGTCGGATCGTGCGACAGACTGAGATGGGTCTTCACCATGCAGGTGCCCAGTTTGGCGATTTCAGGATCGGCCTCAAACGCCTTGGCCTTCTGCAGGGCAACGTCGGTATAAGTGACGCCTTGCGCGCCATAGACCTCCCGGGCAATCAGCTCGATGCGCTGGCGTAGCGGCAGGCTCAGATCGTAAAGGAACTTAAAGCGGCTTTTTTCATTACAGGCCGCGATGACCGCCTCCGCCAATTCGCGGGCACCCTCGCCGCCTTTGAGCCAATGCCGGGAATGCGCCGCCAGGGCGCCGTGCTGTTCGGCAATCTTCTTGATCAGCGCCACCTCGGCCACGGTGTCGGTGTAAAAACTGTTGATGCACACCACCGGCCGCACGCCGCTCTTCATGACCGTTTCGATGTGGGCCACCAGGTTTTCACAGCCCTTTTCCAGCAAAGCCAGGTTCTCTTTGCGGTAGACTTCGTCTAACGGTATACCCGGCTTAACCACCGGACCGCCCCCATGCATCTTGAGCGCGCGCACGGTACAGACAATGACCACGGCATTAGGCTTGAGACCGGAAAAACGGCATTTCAGGTTCCAGAACTTTTCAAAGCCGATGTCGGCCGCAAACCCGCTTTCCGTGACGTGATATTCGCCCAGGCGCACACCGAGTTCATCGGCAATGATGGAACTCTGGCCGATGGCGATATTAGCAAACGGGCCGGCGTGCACAAAGACCGGCTGGCCTTCGATCGTTTGGAGCAGGTTTGGATTCATGGCATCCACCATCCAGGCGGTCATGGCGCCATCCACTTCCAGGTCGCGGGTGGTCACGGGCCGGCCGTTGCGGCTGTAGGCCATCACGATCCGTCCCATGCGTTCGCGCA